>NZ_JBAGKI010000071.1:0-26990 GCF_036689795.1 Micromonospora palythoicola
CGGGGGGGGGGGGGGGGGGGGGGGGGGGGGGGGGGCCCCCCCGCCCCCACCCCCGCGGGGGGGGGGGGGGGGGGGGGGGGGGCCCCCCGGGCCCCCCCCCCCCCCGGCGGCCGGTCAGTGTTGCGGGATGTGGGCGACGCCGATGCGCTTGCGGAACACCCAGTAGGTCCAGCCCTGGTAGGCCAGCACGATCGGGGTGAAGAAGACCGCCACCCAGGTCATGATCGTGAGGGTGTAGGGGGTGGAGGCGGCGTTGGTGGCGGTGAGGGTGCCGGCGGGATCGAGCGTGGAGGGCAGCACGTTCGGGAACAGGGCGGCGAACAGGGTGGCCACGGCCAGGCCGATCGCCGTGGCGGTGCCGGTGAAGGCCCAGCCCTCGCGGCGTACGGTGGCGGCGGCGAGGCCGCCGAGGAGGGCGAGCGCGGCGGCGACGGCGAACACGACGGCGGCGGTGCTGGAGCGGATGGTCAGGGTCCAGCTCAGGAAAGCCACCGCGAGGACCGCGGCGGCGACGCCCAGGCGCACGGCGAGCGCGGCGGCGCGGTCGCGGATGTCGCCGACGGTCTTGAGGGCGACGAAGACGGCGCCGTGGGTGGCGAACAGCGCCGCGGTGGTCGCGCCGCCGAGCAGGGCGTACGGGTTGAGCAGGTTGAACAGGCCGCCGACGTACTCGTGGTCGGCGTCCAGGGGTACGCCCCGCAGGATGTTGGCGAACGCCACACCCCACAGGATCGCCGGGACGAGCGAGCCGAAGAAGATGGCGTTGTCCCAGCGGCGTTTCCAGGACACCTCGGATCGCTTGTGGCGGTACTCGAAGGCGACACCGCGGGCGATCAGGGCCAGCAGGATGAGCAGCAGGGGCAGGTAGAAGCCGGAGAAGAGGGTGGCGTACCACTCTGGGAAGGCGGCGAACATGGCGCCACCGGCGGTGATCAGCCAGACCTCGTTGCCGTCCCAGACCGGCCCGATCGTGTTGATCATGACGCGGCGTTCCTTGTCGTCGCGGCCGAGCACGGGCAGCAGCACGCCGACGCCGAAGTCGAAGCCTTCGAGGATGAAGTAGCCGGTGAACAGCACGGCGACGAGGAGAAACCAGATGGTGGTCAGTTCCACGGTGGGGCTCCGGACTCAGTAGGCGAAGGCGAGCGGGCGCTCGGCGTCGTCGGTGTCGTCGGGTTCGGGGGCCGGGGTGACGTCGGGTACGCCGGCTCTGGCGTAGCGGATCAGCAGTTTCACCTCGATGACGGCGAGGACGGCGTAGATGAGGGTGAAGGCGGTGAAGGAGGTGAGCACCTCGGTCAGGGAGACGCTGCGGGACACGCCGTCGCGGGTGAGCATCTCGCCGAAGACGATCCAGGGTTGGCGGCCCATCTCGGTGAAGATCCAGCCGAAGGAGTTGGCCAGCAGCGGCAGGATCGGCATGACCAGGCCGGCGCGCAGCAGCCAGGTGCTGTTCGGCACGGCGCGGCCCTTGCGTTGGGTCCAGAGCACCAGCAGGGCGATGGCGGCGGCGGCGAGCCCGAAGCCGATCATCATCCGGAAGCTCCAGTAGGTGACCGGGATGATCGGGGTGTAGCTGCCGGCGCCGTACTGGGCGCTGTAGCTGGCCTGGAGGTCGTTGATGCCCTGCACGGTGCCGTTGGGGTCGCCGGTGCCGAGGTAGGACAGCAGGTACGGGATCTTGAGGGCGAACAGTTCCCGGCTGCCGTCGAGGCTGCCGATGGTCAGTACGGAGAACGAGGCGGGGCTCTCGGTGGTGTAGAGGCCCTCGGCGGCGGCCATCTTCATCGGCTGCACCTGCGTCATGATCTTGCCTTGGATGTCGCCGGTGATGACGACGAGAGCGGCGCTGGCCAGGGTGACCCAGGCGCCGAAGCGGGCGGCGAACCGGTAGGCGGGGGTGTCGGCGCTGTCGCGGTTGCGGATCAGGTGCCACAGGGCGACGGCCACCAGCAGCGATCCGGCGACCAGAAAGGCGCCGGCGATGGTGTGCGGGAAGGTGATCAGGGCGACCTTGTTGGTCAGCACGGCGACGAAGTCGGTCAGCTCGGCCCGTCCGGTGTCCGGGTTGTAGCGGTAGCCGACCGGGTTCTGCATGAACGAGTTCGCGGCGAGGATGAAGTACGCCGACAGGTTGGTGCCGATGGCGGCGGCCCAGATGCTGGCCAGGTGCAGGCGTTTGGGCAGGCGGTCCCATCCGAAGATCCACAGGCCGATGAAGGTGGATTCGAGGAAGAACGCGACGAGGGCCTCGATGGCCAGGGGCGCGCCGAAGATGTCGCCGACGAAGCGGGAGTAGTCGCTCCAGTTCATGCCGAACTGGAACTCCTGCACGATGCCGGTGACGACGCCCATGGCGAAGTTGATCAGGAAGAGTTTGCCGTAGAACTTGGTGAGTTTGAGGTACTTCTCGTCTCCGGTGCGGTGCCAGAGCGTCTGCAGGATGGCGACCAGGACGGACAGGCCGATGGTCAGCGGTACGAAGAGAAAGTGGTAGACGGTGGTGACACCGAACTGCCAGCGGGCGACGTCCAATGCGTCCACCTGCGACCCCCAGCCAGTCGTACTACAAGACGTAGTAAATACTACTGCGCGTCGTACACGAAATGGCAGGGGCGGGTGGCCCGAACCGGACCGGGACCAATGACCCTGCTCACTCCTGCCGTACGACCCGCCCTGGGCGGCACCTCGTCGGTTTGCCGTGCGATCATGTCCCGCTGATGGAAGCAGCCCACTCCCCCTGGCGTCCGCCGCTGATCTGGCGCGTCGCGTTGCTGCTGGCCCGCCTGGTCGTCGGGATGCTGGCCCGGCTGCGGGTCACCGGCGACATACCGGCCCGGCTGCGCGGCGGACCGCTGATCCTGGCCGCCAACCACATCAGCCCGTTCGACCCGATCGTGCTCGCCGCGGCCTGCCGGGCCCGCCGGGTGGCACCGAGGATCATGGCCACCGGCGGGCTGTTCCGGGCCCCGCTGATCGGCGTCGCGATGCGCCGCGCCGGGCACATCCGCGTCGACCGGGGCACCAGCGGCGTACACCGGGCCCTGGACGACGCCGCCGCCGCGGTCGCCGCCGGCGCACCGATCCTGGTCTACCCGGAGGGACGCATCGGCCTGGACCCGGGCATGTGGCCCGAACGCGGCAAGACCGGGGCCGCCCGTCTCGCCCTGGCCTGCGGTGCCCCCGTCGTCCCGGTCGCCCAGTGGGGATCCCACGAGGTGCTGCCCTACCAGACCCCCAAGGGCCTGCTGGGCGGCATCGTCCGCGCGCTGGTCCGTCGCCCGACGGTCCGAGTGCACTTCGGCGACCCGGTGGAGCTGACCGACCTGACCGGTGGCGCCCCGGGCGCCGCCCGACGGGCCACCGACCGGATCATCGACGCGATCACCGACACCCTCGCCCCGCTGCGGCCGGACGAACCCGACCGGCCCCGCCACGTCGACCCCGGCCGTCCGGTCGACCTCGCTCGCGCACACCGGCGCCGTCCCACCGCAGGCTGACCGCTCGCCGCAAACCCGGGCGCGAGCCAGGCTCAGGTCGCCTTGCCGACGACGCTGAGGCCGCCGGTGCCGACCGAGCGGGGAAGGCTACCGTCCGGCATCCGGAAGTCACCGACGGGTATCGGATGGGCGTGGACGACGGGACGCACCCGGCGCGCCGCCGGCCCGCCACCAGGCGGTCACCCGGGCCAGGCATACTGCGCCGCGTGCCCACGACCGCGCACCCCTACCTCGACGCGCCCGCGCCGCTGGCCTTCGCCCACCGCGGCGGCGCCGCCGACGGCGACGAGAACACCGCCGCCGCGTTCGCCCGGGCGGTCGAGCTGGGCTACCGGTACGTCGAGACCGACGTGCACGGCACCGCCGACGGGGTGGCCGTGGTGTTCCACGACGACACCCTGGAACGGGTCACCGGACACCGTGGCCGGGTGGGCGCGATGCGCTGGGCCGATCTGGCCACCGTGCGGGTCGGCGGCTCCGCCGTGGTGCCCCGCCTCGACGAGGTGCTCGACGCGTGGCCACAGGTGCGGTTCAACATCGACGTCAAGTCCGACGCCGGCGTGACGCCCACGGTGACCACGGTCGACCGGGCCGGCGCCGTCGACCGGGTGCTGCTGGCCTCGTTCAGCGACGCCCGGCTGAGCCGGCTGCGGGCGCTGACCGGCGGGCGGGTCGCCACCAGTCTCGGGGTACGCGGGGTGGCCCGGCTGCGGTGGGCCTCGTGGACCGGCCGGCCGCTTCGGTTGCCGCCGTCGGTGGTGGCCGCGCAGGTGCCGGTGCGCTACGGCCGGGTGCCGGTGGTCGACCGTCGGTTCCTGCGGATGGCTCACCGGCTCGGTCTGCAGGTGCACGTCTGGACGATCGACGAACCTGCCGAGATGCACGAGTTACTTGATCTTGGGGTTGATGGCATCATGACCGACCACGTCGGCGTGCTGCGCGACGTCTACCGCAGCCGCGGCCACTGGGCCGCCTGAACAACCTGGGCGGAGGACCCCCATGGCCGAGACGGTCACCCCGGCGGCGCAGGACGCGCCACCGCCCAGGAGCACCCGCCGCGAGCGCACCGGCTGGTACTTCTACGACTGGGCGAACTCGGCCTTCCAGACCACCGTCATCACGGTCTTCCTCGGGCCGTTCCTGACCAGCGTCGCCGAGGTCGCCGCCGGGTGCGAGCTGGGCGCCGACGAGTGCGTCGGGTACGTGTACCCGCTCGGTGTCAAGGTGGCCGCCGGCTCCTACTACCCGTACCTGATCTCGCTGTCGGTGCTGCTGACGGTCTTCGTGCTGCCGGTGATCGGCGCCATCGCCGACCGGTCGCTGCACAAGAAGCGGCTGCTGGCCGCCACCGCCTTCACCGGGGCCGCGGCGACCATCGGGATGCTCTTCGTCACCGGCGACCGGTACCTGCTCGGCGGCGCGCTGTTCGTCGTCGCCAACATCAGCTTCGGCGCGGCGATCGTGGTGTACAACTCGTTCCTGCCGCAACTGGGCGGTCCGGACGAGCGCGACGCCATCTCCAGCCGGGGTTGGGCGCTGGGCTACCTCGGCGGCGGCCTGCTGCTGGCGTTGAACCTGGTCGCCGTGCAGTCGTTCGACAACGGCACCGCCGAGCGCACCCTCGACCTGGCCCGCTGGTCGATCGTCTCGGCCGGGCTGTGGTGGGCGGCGTTCACCCTGGTGCCGCTGCGCTGGCTGCGGGAGCACCCCACCGCCGCCGCGCTGGCCGCCGCCGGCCGCGGCAACGTGCTCACCGACGGGTTCCGGCAGCTCGGCCGCACCCTGCGGGAGATCAAGGCGTACCCGCTGACGTTGTTCTTCCTGCTGGCGTTCCTGGTCTACAACGACGGCATCCAGACCGTCATCACCCTGGCCAGCCAGTACGGCACCGAGGAACTGCGGCTGGGACAGAGCACCCTGATCGTGACGATCCTGCTGGTGCAGTTCCTGGCCTTCGGGGGCGCGCTGGGGCTGGGCGCCCTGGCCGGGCGGATCGGGGCCTGGAAGACGGTGCTGCTCAGCCTGGTGCTCTGGACCGGGGTGATCGTCGCGGCGTTCCGGCTGCCCGCCGAGGCGCCACTGCCGTTCATGGTGCTCGGCGCGGCGATCGGTCTGGTCCTCGGTGGCAGCCAGGCGCTGAGCCGGTCGCTGTTCAGCCAGCTGATCCCCGCCGGTCGGGAGGGCGAGTACTACGGCTTCTACGAGATCAGCGACAAGGGCACCAGTTGGCTCGGCCCCCTCGCGTTCGGCCTGGTGTTCCAGTTGACCAACTCGTACCGGGTGGGTCTGGTCTCCCTGCTGATCTTCTTCGTGGTCGGGTTCCTGCTGCTGGCGGCGGTGCCGATCCGGCGGGCCATCATCGCCGCCGGCAACACCCCGCCGCGGGTGCTCTGATCCCGGCGGCGATGCGATGATCGACACCCCGGTCGGGGCAACCGCGCGGGCGCGGGTCACCGCGCACTAGGCTGCCGGTCCGTGACGACCGACGACGCCGTACCGACCTGCCTGGCCCGCCCGACCCTGCCCGGTGCGGGCGACAACCCGGCCGGGTGTGTCGCCGCCCGTGGCGTCGACGGACGACCGGCGCACGCCGCCGCGCTGCGGTTCTTCTGGGGGCCGATGGACTGCGGCAAGTCCACGATGGCGCTGCAGATGAACTACAACCATGCCCGGCAGGGACGTCGGGGGCTGGTCACCACCCGCATCGACCGGTCACTCGGCCCACAGGTGACCACCCGCATCGGGTTGGCCCACGAGGCCGTCGAGGTGACCGACGAGCTGGACCTGCGCACCCTGGTCCGGGACGCCTGGGCCGACGGGGTGCGGGTGGACTACCTCATCTGTGACGAGGCCAGCTTCTACGCCGTCGAGCACGTGGAGCAGATGGCCGACCTGGTCGACAGCTACGACGTCGACGTGTACGCCTTCGGCCTGGCCACCGACTTCCGTTCCAGCCTGTTCCCGGCGGCGCGGCGGCTGTTCGAACTGGCCGACTCGGTGGCCCGGATCCAGGTCGAGGTGCTCTGCTGGTGCGGCCGCGAGGGGCTGCTCAACGCCCGCGTCGCCGACGGGCGGGTGGCCCGCGAGGGCGCGCAGGTCGTCATCGGCGACACCGCCGACACCGCCGACGTGCGCTACCAGGTGCTCTGCCGCCGGCACCACCGCGCCGGTGACCTGGGCCCCGGCAGCGCCGCCACCGGAACCTGAACACCGCTCCCGCATAACGAAACGATCACCGCTGCGAACCTTTCTCCGGCCCCGGCCCCTTCTGGTGCATGACGGGAGCACCAACCACGGGCCGCACCGGCCCGCGAACCGGCGGGGGTACCACACAGATGAGGTTCGCGTTGCGGCGTGCCCGGGCCACGAGGGGCCTGCTGCTGGCCGCCGCCGGGGCGGCGCTGGTGGCCACCGTCGCGCTCACCGGTCTGGCCGCGTACAACCGCGACGTCGTCGACTCCGGCACCCGCAACGTGCTGGCCGCGGCCACCGCCGAGGAACGGTCGGTGCTGGTCCGCGCGTCCGCCGGAGGTACCGACGCGGCGCTGCGGGACCGGGACGACGCGTTGCGGCAGCGGGTCGCCGCCGACCTGGCCGGTCTGCCGGCCCGGGTCAGCGCCGCCGGGTACGCGGCTGGCCGGCAGTTGCGCGGCGACACCGGTGACGCTGTCGCCGACCGCAGCGGAGTCACCTACGCGTCGGTGATGTTCCTCGACGATCTGCCCGCGCACGCCCGGTTGACCTCCGGCACGTGGCCGCGGTCCGGGGCCGATCCGGTGCAGACCGCGATCGGCGGGGCCGCCGCGGTGACGCTGCGGGTGGGGGTCGGCGACCGTATCCCGATCACCGACGGGCTCACCGGGCGGGTCACCGAGGTCGTCGTGACGGGCGTGTTCAGCCCCGTGGACCCGGACGCCGCGTACTGGCGGCTGGCGCCGGAGACGAGCACCGGTTCGCTGTCGCAGGCGGCCACCTACGGCCCGATGACCGTGTCCCGGGACGACTTCGCCACCCACTTCCTGGCCAACGCCTCCGCCGGCTGGCTTGTCGAACCCGACCTGGCCGGGATCGGTCCGGCCGCACTGGACCGGCTCGCCGACGCCGCCGCCCGCATCGCCACGAGCAGTGCGGCCGACGCCGGCCTCGGCGACTCCGCGGTGGTCAGCGGCGACCTGGTGGACCTGGTGCAACGACTGCGCCAGGCCACCCTCGTCGGCCGGTCCGCCCTGGTCACGCCGATGCTGCTGGTGGTGGTGCTCGGCGGGTACGCGCTGCTGCTCGTGGCGATCCTGCTCACCGAGCACCGCCGGGGTGAGACCGCGCTGCTGCGGGCCCGGGGCGCCGCCCGCTGGCAGGTGGCCGGGCTGACCGCCCGGGAGGCCACCCTGGTCGTGCTGCCGGCCGTGGTCCTCGCCCCACCGCTCGTCGTGGAGCTGCTGGGGCTGGCCGACCGGCTGCCCGGCCTCGCCGCCGTCTCGCTACGGCCGGACGGGGCCGACCCGGCGGTGTGGCTGGTGGCCGGGATCGCGGCCGCCGGCTGCGCGGCCGCGATGATCGGCCCGAGTCTGCGCCGGGGCGACAGTTACGTCGCCGACCTGGCCAGCCGGTCCCGCCCGAGCCGGCGGGGCGTGGTGCAGCGGGCCGGTCTGGACGTCCTGCTCGTCGGCCTGGCCCTGCTCAGCTGGTACCAGTTGAGCAGGTACTCGTCGCCGCTGTCCCGGTCGCGGGGCGGCGAGCTGGGGGTCGATCCGCTGCTGGCGGCCGCGCCGACGCTCGGTGTGCTGGCCGGGGCGGTGCTCGCGTTGCGGCTGCTGCCGCCGCTGGTGCGGCTGACGGAACGCTGGGTGGACCGCCGGCCGTGGACCGCCGTGCTGCTCGGCACCTGGCAGGCCGGTCGGCGCCCGCACGCCGGGCCGGTGCTGCTGCTCGCCCTCGCCGTGGCGGTCGGCACCCTGGCCTGGTCCCTCGCCGGGACAGCGCAACGGTCCCTCGACGACCAGGCCGCCCACCGGGTCGGCGCCGACCTGCGGCTGACCGAGACCACCGGTGCCGCCCCGGACGGCCGCGCCGACCAGCTCGCCGACCTGCCGGGTACCCGGGCGGTCCTGCCCGCCTGGCGGGAGCCGGTGCGGCTCGGCGCCGGCGCCGAACCGGCGACCATGGTGGCGGTGGACGCCGGTGCCGCCGACGGGGTGCTGCGGTTGCGGTCCGACCTGGCCGGCGGATCCACCGGTCGGCTGCTCGGCGGCCTCGCGGACGCGCGGGTGCCGGCGCCGGCGACGGTGTTGCCGACCGGCACCCGACGACTGACCGGTCAGCTGCGTACCCGGGGCGTCGTCGACGTCGGCACGGGTGGGCCCATCCGCCATGAGGTCGTGCTCAGCGACGTTCGGGGCGAACACCGCCGGCTGGTCCTGGGCTCGACCGGCTGGGACGGTCAGCCGCTACGGTTCGCCGTCGAACTGCCGGCCGGCGACGGGCCGTGGCGGTTGGCCGGCTTCACCACCGAGACCCGCGGTGGCCCACGGCTGAGCCTCGACTGGCGGTTGTCGGACCTGCGGGCCAGCCCGGACACCAGCACCGGCACCCCGGTCGAGCTGGGCGCGGACGGACCGTGGCAGGTGGTCGACCGGGCGGGAACCGCCACCGCGTCCACCGGCTCCGGTGCCACCCTGTCCGGCCGCTACGCACGTGACATGCCGGTGAGCTGGAATGCCCCGGACACTCCGGTGCAGTTGGCCGTCACCCGGCCGGCCGGCACGAACCCGGTGCCGGTGGTCGCCACCGCGGCGGCGCTGGACACGCTGCACCTCGACGTCGGGACGCAGACCCGGCTGTTCCTGGGCGGCGCCGAGGTCGATGTCGTCGTGGTCGACCGGGTCACGGCCCTGCCCGGTGACGTCGAGGACGCCGCGTTGCTTGTCGACCTGCCGTCGTTGCGTGGCCGCCTGTTCCACGCACACGGCATCGTCCGCTCGCCGCAGGAGTGGTGGGTGGCCGCCCGCCCCGGCGCGGCGGAACAGGCGGCCGGGGCAGCCGCCGCGCTCGACGGTCTGACCGTGCTGGATCGCCGGGACGTCGCCGACCAGCTGGCTCGCGACCCGTTCGGAGTGGGCGCCCGCGGTGCCCTCTTCGTCGCCGCCCTCGCGGCGGTGCTGCTGGCCGCGGTGGGGGTGGCCGTGGACGTCAGCGCCACGGCGCGGCGCCGGGCCGGGGAACTGGCCGTGCTGCACACCCTCGGCGCGGGTCACCGCCTGGTGGCCCGGTCATTACTGGCCGAGCAGTCGTTGCTCGCCGGCATGGGTGTGCTGGTGGGGTTGGCCGTCGGCATCGGGGTGGCGGCGACGATGGCCCCGCTTGTCATCCTCACCCCGTCGGCGGACCGCCCCGATCCGCCGCCGCTGCTGAGCGTCGACTGGGTGCCGGTGCTGGGCACCGGCGTCGGACTGCTGGCGCTGGCGCTGGCGTTCAGCGCCGCGGTGTCGGTGAGCGTGCGGCGACGACTCACCGCCGCGCACCTCCGTGCCGGGGAGGCCCAGTGAGCGCGAGGAGTGAGCTTGCGAGCCCCGCAGTCGCGAACGAAAGGCCAGCACCGTGAGCGCGAGGAGTGAGCTTGCGAGCCCCGCAGTCGCGAACGAAAGGCCAGCACCGTGAGCGCGAGGAGTGAGCTTGCGAGCCCCGCAGTCGCGAACGAAAGGCTGGCCCAGTGAGCGCGAGGCGGATCCGGGCGTACGGCGGTCAGGTGGGCCTGCTGGCGGTGCTGGGGTTGGTGGCGGCGCTGCTGCTGACCGCCGCACCCCGGCTGACCGGCGAGTACGCCGACCGGGGGTTGCGCGCGGACGTGGCCCGGCTGCCGCACCTGGTGCGGGACGTGTCGCTGGCCGGGCCGAGGTCCGCGCCGGCCGCGGCCGGGCAGGCCGATCTGGACCGTTACGCCGCCGAGTTGCCGCCGCCGCTGCCCGGCCTGGTGGAGCGCCGGTGGTACGCGGCGTCGTTGGACGAGGAGCAACTGTTCGCCGTCGGCGACGAGCCGCCGATGGACGGTGGTGCCCGCAAGCTGTTCGGCCTGCGCGCCCAGACCGGTGTCGCGGAGGCGGCCGAGCTGACCGCCGGACGCTGGCCCCGCACCCGTCCGGGCGGCCCGGCGGAGGTGGTGGTGTCGGGGGCGGTGGCCGAGACGCTGTCCCTGCGTACCGGCCAGCGGCTGCGGTTCGCCGGACGCGACGGTCAGGCGGACGCGCGCGTCGTCGGGGTGTTCGAGCCGCGCGACGCCGGTGACCCGGTCTGGGACGATCTGGGCTACGCGCTGGAGCCGGTGGTGCCGGTGCTGGACGGCGAGCCGTACGTCGTGGCGGGGGTGACCGACTGGGCCGGCGTGGACGTCGTCGCCGCCGGCAGTGGTGTCGCCGCCGTCAGCGGTTGGCGGTACCGCCTCGACGCGCGGCGGCTGAACGCGGCGGGGCTGGAGTCGGTGACGGCGGCGGTGGCCGAGGCCCGCCGCATGTCGTGGAGTTCGGGTGCGACGGTGCAGACGTCGCTGGACGGCGCGCTGTCGCGGTTCGCCGGGCAGTTGCGCGCCGTGCAGGCCCTCCTCGCGGTGGTCCAGGCGGGGCTGGTCGCCAGCCTGTTCGGGCTTATCGTGCTGGCGGCGAGGTTGACGGTGCTGCGGCGCCGCGACGAGTTCGCCCTGCTGCGGGCCCGGGGCGCCGCCCTGAGCGCCGTCGGGCTGCGGGCCCTGGCCGAGTCCGCGCCGGTGCAGCCGTTGGCGGTGCTCGTCGGTTGGTTCGTCGGCAGCCGGGTGCCGGGGCACGACGAGGGATTCCCCTGGGCGGTGCTGGCGCTGGCGGTGCTCACCACCGCGGTGGTGCCGGTGCTGGCGATGTACTCGCAGCGGCGGGTCGGGGTGGTCAGCGGGCGCGCCGATGTGGCGTGGCGTCGTCCGTCGGCGCGACGGCTGACGGTCGAGGCGGGTGTGCTGGTGCTGGCCACGCTCGGGGTGGTGCTGCTGCGCCGGCGTGGTCTCGACCCGGGTGCCGGTGTCGACGCGTACCTCAGCTCGGTGCCGGTGCTGGTCGCGGTCGCCGCCGCGTTGGTGGCGGTGCGGCTGGTGCCGTGGCCGCTGCGGGCGGCCGGTCGGTTCGCCGCGCGGGCCCGGGGCGCGGTGCTGTTCCTGGGTGTGGCCCGCGCCGCACGGGGTGCGCCGGTGGCGTTGGGTCCGCTGGCGGTGCTGATCGTCGCGGTCAGCACCGGGGTGTTCGGCGGGGTGGTCACCTCCACCGTCTCGGCGGCCCGGGACCGGGCGGCCACGTTGACGGTGCCGGCGGACGCCTGGCTGACCGGATACACCTTCTCCCCCGACGCGCAGGACGCGCTGTCCGGGGTGGCCGGGGTGTCGGCGGTGGCTCGGGTGTGGGTGGACTCGAACCGGCGGCTGGTGCCGCAGGCGGGGTCGCCGTCGCGGCAGATCGGCACGGCCCGGGTGTTGGTGGTGGACGCTCCGGCCTTCTCGGAGGTGGTGGCGCGCAGCGGTGTCGAGGTGAACGTGCCGGCGGCCCTGCGGGCTGCCGCGCGGGGTGACGGGCCGGTGCCGGCGGTGGTGTCGGCGGCGATGGCCACGCAGGTCGGTGACCAGGCCGCGGTGGACGTGCAGGGCAGGTTGTACGAGTTCCGGGTCGCCGAGGTGGTCGAGGCCTTCCCGGGTGTGGGGTTGGGCGCCGAACGGTTCGTGGTGCTGCCGTGGCAGGCGCTTCCGGAGTACGAGTACACGCCGATCATCCCGAACCGGTATCTGGTGGCCGGTGACGACATCGACGAGGCGGACCTGCTGGGGGTGGCCGACGACGCGCAGCGGCGGCGGCAGTCGGCGGTGCTCGGCGTGGAGGTGACGCGGACGCAGGTGCCGGCCTCGTTGCAGACCTGGCGGGGGTACCGCGAGGACCTCGACCGCACCGGCGCCAACGACGTGCTGACCCTGGCGTTCACCGCCGGCGCGGCCGGCGGCACCGCGCTGGCGGTGTTGGCCGTCGGGTTCGCGGTGGTCGCCGACGCCGCCGGGCGGGGCCGGATGCTGTCCCGGCTGCGCACCCTGGGCCTGTCCGCCGGCCGTGGCCGGCGGCTGCTGGTGTACGAGCTGGTGCCGCTGGTACTGGTCGCGGCGCTGACCGGGGCGGCGGTGGGTGCGGCTATGCCCCGGATCCTGGGGCCGACGCTCGGGCTGTCCGCGTTCGTGCCCGGCGTGCCGGTCCGCGATCACCTGGATCCGTTGGTGCTGGCCTCGGTGCTGGGGCTGGTGGTCCTGGGCCTGGTGACCGGGCTGGTGGTGGAGAACCTGATGAACCGGCGGATGCGCCTCGGTGAGGTGCTGCGGCTGGGAGAGGAGAACCCGTGACGATGGTGTCTGATGGTCCCGACCTGGCGACGCTGCAACGACGGGCGGCGGAGCGGGCCGCCGCGCGGGCCGGTGGTGCCGACCGGCTGCGTGGCCACATCGTCTGCGACGGGCTGGTACGCATCTTCACCAGCGACGGGGTGGAGGTCGTCGCTTTGCAGGGCCTCGATCTGGTCGTGGACCGTGGTGAGCTCATCGCCATCGTGGGCGCCTCCGGCTCCGGCAAGTCGACGGTGCTGAACATCCTGTCCGGGCTGGACACACCGACCGCGGGCATCGCCCGGGTGGCCGGGTACGACCTGCTGACCATGTCGGCGGCCAAGCGGCTGCGGTACCGGCGGCACACCGTCGGGTTCGTGTGGCAGCAGACCGCACGCAACCTGCTGCCGTACCTGACCGCCCGGGAGAACGTGGAGTTGCCGATGCGGCTGGCGCGCCGGGGTGGGCGGGCCGCGCGGCGGCGGGCGGCGGAGCTGCTGGAGATGGTCGGCGTCGGCTACTGCGCGGACCGTCGGCCGGGGCAGATGAGCGGCGGTGAGCAGCAGCGCTGTGCCGTCGCGGTGGCGGTGGCCAACGACCCGGAGGTGCTCTTCGCCGACGAGCCGACCGGTGAGCTGGACGAGGCGACGGCCGGGGAGGTCTTCGCCGCGCTGCGCACCATCAACGCCGAGCTGGGGGTGACCGTGGTGGTGGTGACCCATGACCCGCAGGTCGCCTCGCAGGTGCGCCGGACCGTGTCGATCCGCGACGGGCGCACCGCCTCGGAGGTGCACCGCACCGCGCGGGTCGGCGCCGACGGCGTCGAGGAGTTGGTGACCGAGGAGTACGCGGTGCTGGACCGGGCCGGACGGATGCAGCTGCCGGCGGGTTTCGTCGACGCGTTGGCGTTGCGCGACCGGGTGCGGTTGACCCTGGAGCCGGACCACGTGCAGGTCCGTCCCGGTGACGAGAGGAGTGCGCGGTGAGCGAGCAGGAGCTGATCCGGGTCGAGGGGCTCAGCCGCGACTACGGCGGTGGTGACCGGGTCGTCCACGCGCTGCGGGAGGTGTCGTTTCGGGCCGGTCGCGGTGAGCTGGTCGCGGTGCGGGGCCGGTCCGGGGCGGGCAAGACCACGTTGCTGAACCTGATCGGTGGCCTGGACCGGCCCACCTCGGGGCGGGTGTGGGTGGCCGGGCAGGAGGTGACGGCGGCCAGCGAGAAGGAGTTGCTGCGGCTGCGTCGGGACACCATCGGGTTCGTGTTCCAGTCGTTCGGACTGGTGCCGATCCTGTCCGCGGCGGAGAACGTGGGGGTGCCGATGCGGCTGGCGAAGGTGCCGGCGGCGGACCGTGAGCAGCGCGTGTCGGTGCTGCTGGAACTGGTCGGGTTGGGCGGGCACGCCGCGCAGCGGCCGTACGAGATGTCCGGCGGGCAGCAGCAGCGGGTGGCGATCGCCCGGTCGTTGGCCAACGATCCGGCACTGCTGATCGCCGACGAGCCGACCGGCCAGTTGGACTCGGAGACCGGCCGGGCGGTGATGGACCTGCTGCGGGCGGTGGTGCGTGCCCGGGGGATGACGGCCCTGGTCGCCACGCACGACCCGACGCTCGTGGAGTTGGCCGACCGGGTGCTGGTGTTGCGTGACGGCCGGCTCGTCGAAGCGGCCGAGCCGGTCCCGGCGTGACTGGGGTGCCCGGCGAGGGGTGTCAGTACGGGTCGCCGCAGACGCGCCAGCCACCGTCCTCCCGTACCACCGACAGGTCCCGTTGTTCGGTGCTGCCGCTGTCGCGGGTCAGCAGCACGGTGACCTTGCCGTGGGGTCGGCCGCCGCTGGTGGCCACGGACACGTCCACGATCTCGTAGTCGCGCACCACCGGCGGGGTGCGTACCCAGCTGGTGAAGCCGAGTTCGCTCCACCGGGTACGCGCGTCGGCGCAGAGCCGCTCGTAGGCGCTGCCGGTGTCGCCCGTGGTGACCTCGCGCAGGAATCCCTCGGCGGTCTCGCGCACCGGGGCGGCGGCCTGGGTGACCAGTTGCAGGTTCCAGGCGCCCAGGCCGGCGACCCCGACACAGCACAGCGCCGTCCCGGCCGCGGCGACGACGAGGCCGACCCGCATCGGATGGCGTCGCCGGGCCGGTCTGCTCCACGGCTGCGCAGCGCCCACACCAGTCGACGGTAGAGAATCGTCCGCCGCGGCGGGCGGAAAAGGGGACGTGGCCGGGCGGGACCGTACCGCGTCCCGTCCGGCCACGCCCGGGGTAGGTCGTCGATCAGGACTTGATCTCCTTGCGGCCGTTGCCGGTCGCACTGATGGTGACCCGGCGGGGCTTGGCCCGCTCGGCCACCGGGATCCGCAGCGTCAACACGCCGTTGTCGTAGCCGGCTTCGAGCTTGTCGGTGTCGAGGGTGTCGCCGAGGAACAGCTGGCGGCTGAAGATGCCCATCGGGCGCTCGGCGGCGACGAGTTCGACGTTGTCGCCGGCGGGACGGCGCCGCTCGGCGCGCACGGTCAGCACGTTGCGCTGCACCGTGCAGTCGATGCTCTCCGGGTCGACTCCGGGCAGGTCGAAGGCGGCGTAGAAGAAGTCGCCGTCGCGGTAGGCGTCCATGTGCATGACGGCCGGTCGGCTGGTGCTGCCGAAGAACTGCTCGGCGAGCCGGTCGATCTCACGGAACGGGTCGGTGCGCATCAGCATCGTGTGCCTCCTCGGTTCTCCTGGCCGAAGGTCCCTAGTTGAGTCTGGTCGACTCAACTTCCACTTCCTTATTTAGCGCGCCCAGCCGCCACCCGTCAAGTCGTCCGGCGCGTGGTCAGTGACCGCGCTTCGGCAGCAGGGCGACCAGCGCGGTCGGTACCGCCAGATGCATCAGACCAAGGGCGATCTTGGCTCCGCCGGTGGCATCGACCTGGAACAGCGGCACGAACGACAACAGCGTCACCGCCACCACCAGACCGAGCCAGATGGTGGTGGCCCGCCGCCCGGCGAACCGCTCCAGCACGGCCAGCGCCGCCCAGCCCAGCAGGGCCGAACCGAGGGAGACGACGACGACCGGAACGAGGTTGACCACCACCTCGGGTTGCCCCGGGCTGCGGACCGCGTAGTCGACACCGCCGAGCGCGCCGACGAGCCAGATCGCGACGCAGGCCGCGACGGCCGCCAGCGGGCCGAGGGCGCGTCGGCGCGGGGAGGTGGCGGTGTTGACGGGGTGCGCGGCGGCGCTGCTCATGGACCACTCCTCGAAACAGGGATACCTGAACAGCGAACGTAGCAGATAGTCCCGCACGAGACTATCTGCTACGGAACAAGATGATGTGAGCCGCCGGCGCGGACGGATCGTCAGCAGACGGAGCCGGCCACCCCGGAGGTGTGGGCGCCGGAGAGCCGCTCGTCCACCAGCCGTCGGATGGCCCGGAGGAACACCTCGCGTTCGGCCTCCGGCAGTGTGGCGAGCACATCCGTTTCGAGGCGGGCGGCGACCTGCCGGGCCTGGTCGAGCACCCGCTCCCCCTGGGGTGTCACCTCGACCAGCCGGGCCCGGCGATCGCTCGGCGCCGGTACGCGTCGGGCCAGGCCGTTGGCCTCCAACTGGTCCAGGGTCACCACCATGGTGGTCTTGTCCACGCCGCACAACTCGCCGATCTGGCGCTGGGTCAGGTCACCACCGCGGGCGCGCAGCAGCACCCCGTACGCCCTGGGCGAGATGCCCAACTCGGCCAGGCCGGCGGCGTGTTCCGCGCGCAGCGCATGACTGGCCCAGCTGAGCAGGAACATCAGGTCAGACGGGCGACCCGGCGGCGGGGATTCCATACACCGAGGCTAACAAGATCCTCCGGACCAGGATCATCACCCGCTCGCCGGCCGGCGGGTGGTGTCCGACCTGGTGGAAGCAGCTGCGGCGAGCGTCGCACAGGGTGCGGACGTCGGTGGGCCGACAGCCGACGGCACCGGCGTGCGTCACCGGGGGTGACCGGCGGGCGCGCGGATCGCCACGACGGGCGCGGCATGCGGGTTAGGGTGCTGCGATGGCTACCCACTCCGCCGCGGTCGAGGCGCTCAAGACCGATCCTCGCACCGCCTCGCTGCGCCGATCGCTCGAGGTCTACTACGGCAACCCGGACCGGGACGCGGCGATGGACGCCTTCTACGCCCGCTTCGTCGGCCCCGGCGACCTGGTCTTCGACATCGGTTCGCACGTCGGGGACCACATCGGCAGCTTCCGTCGGCTCGGTGCCCGGGTCGTCGCCGTCGAGCCGCAACCGCTGTGCCTGCGGGCGTTGCGGGCCATCTACGCCGACGACGACCAGGTCACGCTGATCGAGGCGGCCTGCGGTGCCCAGGCCGGTCGGATCGGTTTCCTGGTCAACTCGGCCAATCCCACCGTCTCCACCGCCTCCACCGACTTCGTGGCGGCAGCCGCCGGGGCCGGCGGTTGGGAGGGGCAGGTCTGGGACGGCCAGATCGAGGTGCCGGTGACCACCGTCGACACGCTGATCGCCGAACACGGCACACCGAGCTTCGTCAAGATCGACGTGGAGGGTTTCGAGGACGCGGTGCTCGCCGGGCTGAGCCATCCCCTGCCCGCCCTGTCCTTCGAGTTCACCACGATCGGCCGGGCGGTCGCGGTGCGCTGCCTGGACCGGCTCGCCGCCCTCGGCTTCGACGGTTTCGACGTGGCCCTCGGCGACGACAAGTCGCTGACCCTGGGGCGTTGGGTCGATGCCGAGGAGATGGCCGCGCACCTGCTCGCGCTGCCGCACGAGGCCAACTCCGGCGACGTGTACGGCGTGCGCACGACGCGCGGTTGACCCCGCCGCTCAGCCGCGGCGGCGGGCCCGGGCCGCCCAGATGGCGTACGCCGGATCCCGGTCCAGGTTGTGCCGGTCCCGGTCGTAACGCCGGGTGGTACGCGGATCGGCGTGACCCATCGCGTCCTGCACGTCCTCCAGCGGCACCCCCTCGGACCGGGCGGTCGTGGCGAAGGCGTGCCGCAGCGAGTGCGGCGACAGCCGGGCCCACGCGGCGATCCCGGCGGCACGGGCGAGCCGTCGGACCAACCGGAACACCGAGTGCCGGTCGAGCCGGGCACCGCTGGCGGTGACCAGCAGCGGACCCGTCAACTCCGCCACCGGCACCCGCTGGGCGGCGGCCCGCTCGGCCAGGTACGCGTCGACGGCGTACGCCGTGCCCGGGGTCAACGCCCGACGGCGCGCCCGCCCGCCCTTGCCGACGAAGCGCACGCTGCGGTGTCCCCGCTCGGCGCCCAGGTCGTCCAGGTTCAGCGAGACCAGTTCCCCCACCCGCAGTCCCAGATCGGCGAGCAGCGCGACGGCGGCCCGGTTGCGGGCAGCGGTCGGGCCCGTCTCGGCCTCGGCCGCCGCGAGCAGCGCGTCCACCTCGTCCGGGGCCAGACCGACCGTGCCGGAGTGGTCCCGGTCGACCCGGGGTCGGTCGGCCCCGGCCACCGGGTTCAGCTCCACCGCCCGCAGCTTGACCAGGAAGTCGTACCAGCTCGACAGCGCGGACAGCTTCCGGGCCACCGTCGCCGGGGTCAGCGGGCGGCCGGTCCGGGCGGAGACGGTGTCCTCCAACGCCCGCCCGTACTCGTTGACGTGCAGGAAGTTCGCCCGCAGCGGGTCCAGCCCCCGGGCGGCGCACCAGGCCAGCCAACCGGCGACGTCCCGGCGGTACGCGTCACGGGTGTGCTCGCTCAACCGTCGGTTGCGCAACCACGCGTCGGTGACGGCCATCGGTCCGTCGGGCAGGGCCGGATATGCCGACGGGCGGTACTGCACCGGAGTGTCGTGCGGACGCATGTGAAAAATGCTCTCAGTCCTGTGGTGAGTAGACGATCAGGCGCGCCGACACATCATGATCGGCCGGACGGTACATCGCGTCGCACCCGCCCCCTACGCTGGCCCGGTGCTGTCTCAGGTCACCGGTCTGTCCCGACACTTCACCGAGGACACCCTGCGGGCGTACCTGCTCGCCCGCTCGACACGGGCCGGCAACGGATGCCTCATGGTGCGCGGATACGGCAGCCGGCGCGGTGTGCACCAGAAGCTCGCCGGACGGGCCTGGGCACACATCGCGGCGTACGTGGTGTTCGTCGGCGGCTACGACCCCACCCTCGAAGTCCACCATGACTGCGGCGCGCCGGACTGCATCGAGCCGACCCATCTGCGTCAGCTCAGCCATGCGGCCAACTGCCGGGAACGCACCCGACGTCCGCGCTGCCGCAACGGGCACGAGCGGGAAACCGATCCCGCGACGGGGCGCCTGCGGCGGATCTGCCGGACCTGCAACCGCCTGGCGCAGCAACGCTGGCGCGAGCGTCAGGCGGCGGAGGTGGCCGCAGCCCGTGCGGCGTACGGGCGAAGACCCTGCTGACCCGGCCGTCCCCGCCACCTGTGGTGACGGGGACGGTATGGCCGGGCGGGTCGGTCGGAATCCGCCCGGCCACACCGTCAGTCCCCGGCCGTCACCGTGAAGGTGAACCCGGCGATCCGCGGACGGCGCCACGGGACGTCGCACTTGATCCGACGCCGCACCTCGCCTCGGCTGAGACCGAGCCCGTGCGCGACGAGCCGTTCCGGACGCACCGGTACCGGATCGTCGAAGACGACCGCCACCTGGATCGGCCACGTCTGGTCGGGCCACCCCGACGGGGTGTGCAGCCGCCACGCCCCCGTCCAGTCGAGAACGAAGCGGTTGCGGCGGGCGAGCTGCGGATCCAGCAGCCGCGACGCCACCAACGCCGGATCGTTGAGGCGGTATCCGCGCAGTTCCACCGGGTCGAAGGAGCTGACCGGGGTGCGTTCGTACACGGTGAGCTTGCTGGTCCAGTCGCAGGACACGCAGCGGACCAGCAGCCACACGTCGAGCAACTTGTGGTTGGCGTTGACGCGGAACCTGCCGGGACCGGTGGTGGCCGACCCCGACGGGCAGTCCACGCAGCGCAGGGACAGCAGCGGCAGCCTGGTCCGACGGACGACCCAGGGCAGCACGATATGAGGTTGTGAAGACACGGTTGCTCCGAAAGACCTGACCCGAGGCCGATTGAGCGCGGCCTCACACGCGGTACGGCCGGGCGCACGGCGGCAGCCCGGCAGAGCCGACGGGAACGTCGGCTACCGGCGAGCGGAAGATGTCAGGTCTAGCGAGCAGGCGGGGTCACGCGGTTCGTCCTCTGTCCTCACTACCACGGGTCGCAGGCAACCTACGGGAGCGACGGAGCGGGACTCAACCGGTTTCGGTGGTCGGTACGGGCAGGCGTCAACCCGGGTCGAGGAACAGAAGCCACTACCCTCGGAGTCGTCGAGGCACCGCCACGACATGCCGCCTGGCCGACGTCGACGACGGTGGCACCGCGCGCCTCCAGCACGGGGCAATCTCCGCTGCCCGGGCCGTCACCGTGACACGGGCTTCAGTTCCCGCTGTCCTGGGGCTGCGGATTGCTGGCCTCGGTGAACCGGGTCCGGTTTGGGGGCCGGTACGGACCGTCAATTCTGGGCCCTCGCAGAAGTGCTTTGGTTGCCTTCGCCGAGGAGGCGCTGCACCTCACTGTTGACCTGCGGGGATGCGATCCGAGCCCAGGCGGCGAACAGGGAGCGAAAGTACGCGCCGTGCTTGTCCACGGTAGAAGGATCTTGCTCGATGACGTCCAGTTCGTTGACGATGCTGAGATCCACGAAGGGTCGCATCTGGCCGGGGCTCAGGTGCCACGTCTGACCGGTGAAGCGGTCGACGACCTCACCGGTCGTCGCCAGCTCTCGCCAGGTCCGCCGGCGGTCGCAGGCCCCGTACAGATAGACCAATGCCTCAGCGTCGTCGCCGATGAGGTTTCGCAGCGTGGCTCGATCGTTCCAGTCGAGCAGCGTCACATCGAAGCCGTCCGTTCCGTAGACGGCATGCGCGAGACCGGCCAGTTGCGTGTCAACGCCACACTCCAGCTCAGCGAGACGGTCATGCACCCGGCACAGGTGGGCGTGGAGCGTGCCGCCTGGGTGCTGAATTGTCCCAGCTCCACGCTGCCGTAGCCAGCGCCGCACGTCAGAGTCCGCACCCATGGACCGACCTTACGTAAACCGCACCTGGCCGGCAGCCCGTCAGCCTGGGCGGCTCGTCACACCTCGGCACCCTTGCTTCCTCGGGTGCCGAGGCAGTTGGGTCAAAGGCATGGCTCGGATCACGTACGACACCGCGGACGCTGCGGCGTTCGAGGCGACCCGTCACCTCACCGACGACGGACTCTCGGCCTGGCGGGAAGCCGTGACCCGGCACCTTGACCCTCATGCAGGCATGCGAATACTCGACCTCGGCTCGGGCACCGGGATGTGGGCGCGAGCCTTCATTGACTGGTACGACATCGAGGTCACCGCGGTCAAGCCCTCCGAGGCGATGCGCGCCCGCTCGATGTACCAGCCTGTCGTGCATGGCGACGCCGAACGCATCCCGCTCGCCGACGGCAGCGTCGACGCCGCCTGGCTCTCCACGGTCATCCACCACGTGCCAGACCTGAACCGTGCAGCCCGAGAACTACGCCGGGTCGTCCGCCCCGGCGGCCCGGTGCTGATCCGCTCCGCGTTCGCCGGCCGACACCAAGCAATCACCCTGTTCCACTACTTCCCCGAAGCCATCCGTGTGCTCGACACCTACCCCAGCGTGGCCGACGTCGAAGCAGCCTTCACTGCCGCCGGGTTCGTCACCGTCGGCCTCGAACAGGTCCCGCAGGTAACCGCGGCCTCACTACGCGAGGCTGCGACGGCACTGCGCCGCGAGGCACACACCCCTCTGCAACTGATAAGCGACGACGCGTACGTCGCAGGTCTGGCCCGACTGCGCAAGGCAGCGCAACGTGAGACCGGACCCGTGGTCGACGCCCTGGACCTCCTCATCCTCACCTGAGCAGCAACAAGATCTTGAGAAGATCACAGACAATCGTGGCAATGTGGTTGGGGTCGCGGTGACTGCTACATCGGATCGTGGAGTGGCGCCCGTGCGCGTCTCGTTGGCGGTTTATCCAGGCACGTTCGATCCGTTCACCCCGGGACACCGCGACCTGGTGGCCCGCGCTCGGGTGATGTTCGATCGGATCATCGTGTTGCTGGCGGTGAACGCCGACAAGCAACCAACCGCCGGGGCCACGGCCAGGGCGATGCGGGTGCGCGACGCCATGCCGGCAGCCTGGGACAACGTCGAAGTGGACACCTGGGCCGGCCTGACCACTGCCTACTGCCTACGCCGCAGCGCCACGGTCATCGTCCGCGGCGTACGCACGGCTGCGGACCTTGGCTACGAGTACCAGCTCGCCGCGATGAACGAGCAACTCGGCATTCAGACCATCTGGTTGCCGACCCGTCCGCACCTGGCCGCTATTTCATCCACGGCCGCACGCGCACACCGATCGGCACAGTCGGCCCGCCGGCCGCATAACGCTGAATATTGAGGCTCAGCTACCGTAAACCATCGTCCAACCTTGATTCCTCTGCCGCCGCTACGGGCGGACACGCTCAGCTACGACGCAACACGCAGACCACCTTGCCGGGCAGGTCCGGAGGCAGCCCCGAGGTTGTCACCCTCGGACGATACCCCGGTGTTCGATCGGATGTGCTAATCGGCCCGCGTCGCCAGCACGGCCATCAGGACGTCACCCCCGAGTTCGGTTCACTCAAGCAGCCGCCGCCCCCAGCCTCACTGGGTCGGGTCGCAGATGGTCGGGCCCACAACTCCAGCTTCAGCGGGATGTCTCAGATCAACTGGGACAGGACACCCGCGTCGGATCGACCTGTGCACCAGCCCAAGTCCTTACGCACCTTAACAGTCATTATGATGTATGAGCGTTATGCCCGATTTCGGTGAGATAATTATTGGCTTGTCGTAACCGTTAATTCGTTAATTGGTCGCCGGGTGAGTGATGGAAGACGACTCGCTCTCGTTGCGTGGTGATCCTTCCCGGGGTGATCCTGACCGCCGCAGCGCAGACCGGTGACGTGCACCGCCGGTGCTCGGAGCTGGCCGTGCTGGTCGACCGGCGCGACGGTCTGCGCTCCGGCGACGGCTTCGTGCCCGACTCGCGCCGGCACGCCGATCCGGCACTGTTCCTGCCCCGAAGGCGTGGGCGGCGCAGCATGTCGGCACGGCACCGAGGCCGCCGGCGCGCCTCGCGGCCGGCGCTCGGATAGCTGTCCCAGCCCGCCGTCGTCAGTTTCGGGCTGGTGCGCCGACGCCGTCGAGGATGAGGTGGACGGCGTCGGCGATGTCCGGCCAGCTGTCGCCGAGCGCGTCGGTGGTTCGCCGGGGCGGCACGGCGAGACCGAAAAGCGTGGCGAGGAGCACCACGGCGGTCTTCGCCGGGTCGACGTCGGCCCGGATCCGGCCGATCTGCTGCTCGGCGTGCAGGTACCGGGTGAGGAACTCGGGTGGTCCCGGTTCGGGCGTGCCCGCCGTGTCAGCCGGACGAGCCAGTTCGGGGTCGGTGAGCATGGCCAGTTCGAACGGCACGATGTCGGCCCGGAGGGTGGCCAGCCGGGTCAGACAGTCGATCAGGTTGTCGGCGACGGTTGCGGACCCGGCTCGGGCCGGCAGGTCGCGGGCCCATGCGGTGATGGGAGCGGTTTGCCGGGTGATCGCGGCCGCGAACAGGCCGGCCTTGTCGGGGTAGTGCCGGTAGAGAGTGCCTTCGGCGACCCCGGCGGCTTGGGCGATGGCACGCGTGGTGGTCTGGGCGTAGCCGATGTCGCGGACGAGCCGGATCGTCGCGTCGATCAGCTTGTCGCGCGTTGCGTCGCCACGGGCGGCCACCTGGAGGTCCTCCTTGTGTCTGCGGGCGTTGTCGAACAGCAGCTGTCAGTCGGTGATGTCGCGCCGGTGCAGGACGACCTGGGCGATGCCGATGCTCACGAGAGTGTAGGCGGCGCCCAGAGCAAGGGCGCTTCCGTAGCTCAGCACCGTGTTGCCGCCCTGGGCCAGGGCGGACAGGGTGCTTCCGGGCAGCCGGTCACCGATGGTTTCCGCCGCGGCGCGGATGACTGACTCCACGACCAGGACGTATCCCACGCCGACGGAGATGGCGATCGCGGCGGAGCGGGTCACGACGGCCAGGGCGAGCCCGAGGATTCCCCACACCACGAGGGCGCAGAACAGGTTGAGCCAACCTTCGGCCACCGTCGAGGGCACGTTGTCGCGCCAGGCGGAGACGTCGATGCCGGAACCTCCGGCGACCGCCGGGGCGACGATCAGATCGGTGATGACGGCCACGGTCGTGACCGCGGCCGTCCACAACACCAAGGCGAGGATCTTGCCGGTGAGCAGGAGCCAGCGCTTCGGCTGCGCGGAGACGAGCAGCCGGATGAGGCCGGTCTGGTAATCGGTGGCGGCGACCAGTGCCCAGAAGGAGAGCGTGACGACCCCGAACATGCTGGCGGCGGCACCGAGCCCGGCGACCAGACCGTCGGGCCGGGCCAGGTCCGCGGCGGTGGGGAAGCTGACCCCGGGGCCGCTGGCAGGCACGGCGTCGCCGGACGTGACCACCTGGAACATCACGATGTTGATCAGAACGGCGGCGAGGACGGTCAGACCCAGCCAGCCTAGCATGAGGCCCTTCCGGCGGGTCCGGACCAGTTCGCTGCGTACGGCGTTGATGATGTCGGTCACCATTACAGGGCTCCTCGTCCGGCTGCGGTGGCACGGGCCGCCATGAGCTGCTGTTCGGTGTCGCCCGTCATGGCCAGGAACACGTCCTCAAGGGAGTCCTGGGCCACGCTGAGCTCGCGCAGCGTGATGCCGGCGGCGTGGGCGGCCCGATTGATCGGGGCGGCATCCTGGGCGCCGGCCGAGACCCGCACCGCACCGGCGGTGCTGCCGGTCACCTGCCAGCCGTGCGCCCGTATCGCCTGCACCAGGCGATCGGTGTCCGCGTCGTGCTCCGCGCGGAGGTCGACGTGCTGACCGGCGGCGCTCAACAAGCCGGTGATCGGGCCGCTGTAGAGCAGTTCCCCGAACCTGATCACCACGAGGTGTTCGCAGATCGCCTCGATCTCGCTGAGCAGGTGCGAGGAGACCAGCACCGTACGGCCGGCCGTGGCGAGCTGCGCCAACAGAGAGCGGATCTCGACGATGCCCGAGGGGTCCAGACCGTTGGTCGGCTCGTCGAGGATCAGCAGCGCCGGATCGGGCAGCAGCGCCGCGGCGATGCCCAGACGCTGTTTCATGCCGAGCGAGTAGCGCTTGACCGGCTCCCGATCACGGCCGGTCAAGCCCACGGTCTGTAGCACCGCGTCGACGCGCGCGTTCGGTAGCCCACGCAGCCGGGCCAGGGATGTCAGATTCGCCCGTCCCGACAGGCCCGGCACGAAAGCCGGATTTTCCACCAGCGCCCCGACCCGACCGAGATACCGCTCGGGTGCGCTGATCGGCTCATCCAGCACGGTGGCCGCTCCCGCACTGGGCCGGATGAGGCCCATCAGCATCCGGATCAGCGTGGACTTACCCGAGCCGTTCGGGCCGACCAAGCCGATCACCTTTCCGGCCGGTAGGTCCAGCGTGAGCGGCTGCACCGCCGTCAACGTGCCGAAGCGGCGGGTCAGGCCCGCCGCAGTCACCGTCTCCATGCCATCTCCAATCAGGTGAGCGCTCACTCACATTAGCAGACGAGCTGACCTCACCGCGAAGACAACGAGCACCAGCACCACCGCCGACGCGTGCGCTCACCCACGTGTCCCACGTACGAAATCAAGGGAACACGGCCGAAGGCGTCCACGACTCGACCCGCACCCGACGGGGCGTTACGTCCCTGCCCTGCGCGCACTGGTAGGTGGATCGGTGCCTCCGCGCCGGTCGGTCGGCGCGGGCGAGTCAGGCGACGCGGCGGCGACGGAACCAGGAACGCCGCCGAGGGACCGGCGGTTCGGCGGCGGGTGCCGGCGGGGCGGCCGTGCGCCGCTCGTCGCGCCAGCGGCGCACCACCGCGTCGGCGTCCACCGGACGCACCACGACCCGGGGGCCGGACGGGTTACGCAGCCAGGCCAGCACCTCGGCGTTGAGATCGGCCACGACCGCCCGCACCGCCTGCTCGGTGGGCAGATTGCGGACCTCGTCGGGTAGTTGCTCGATGCGACGTCGCAGCAGCAGCGGGGTGGGCAGCAACAGGCTGGTCGGAACCTGTTCGCGCTCCAGGAAACTCTTGATCCACCAGGACTCGTCGTAGGGCAGCCCCCGGCCGGCGATCGGCTTGCCCGCACCGGGCAGGTTGTCGAACTCGCCGCGTTCCTGCGCCGCCCGGATCTGCGCCTCGACCGACGCCTCCCACCGCATCTCCACCCTCGCCACCTCCCCGGACAACCGTAACGTGACCACCGTCTCCCGATGGCGCAGCGTCACGGGGCCTGGCCGGCATTCCCGGGTGCCCTAGGCTCAGGTGCACGGTGGGACGGGGGTCACGGACATGGTCGGTACAGCCGGGATTGTCGGCATCGCGTTGGTCGCCCTCGGGATGGTGCTGACGCCGGGGCCGAACATGGTCTACCTGGTGTCGCGGTCGGTGACCCAGGGCCGACGAGCCGGGCTGATCTCGCTGCTCGGGGTGGCCGCCGGCTTCGCGGTCTACCTGGGTGCGGCGGTCGCCGGCATCGCCACCGTGTTCGTGCTGGTACCGGCGCTGTACACGGCGGTCAAGCTGGCCGGCGCGGCGTACCTGCTGTGGCTGGCGTGGCAGGCGTTGCGTCCGGGCGGGCAGTCGCCGTTCAACCCGGCGCCGCTGCCACCGGATCCGGCCCGCCGGCTGTTCACCATGGGTCTGGTCACCAACCTGCTCAACCCGAAGATCGCCATCCTGTACGTGTCGCTGCTGCCGCAGTTCATCGACCCGGCGCGCGGCAACGTCGCCGGGCAGAGCCTGCTGCTCGGTCTCACCCAGATCACCGTGGCGCTGACGGTGAACACGTTGATCGTGCTCACCGCCGGCGGCATCGCCGGTTTCCTCAGCCGACGGCCACTGTGGCTGCGGGTACAGCGGATGCTGATGGGAACGGTGCTGGCGGCGATGGCGGTGCGGATCGCCGCCGACCGTTCCCGCGCCGCCGTCGCCACCGGCTGAGCCCGCCGTCCGCACAGCCATCGACCGC
>NZ_JBAGKI010000072.1:0-26840 GCF_036689795.1 Micromonospora palythoicola
CCGTCCATCTACGGTGACCTGCCCTCGATCCGCTCGTGTATCAACTCCCTGGTCGGCGGCCTGCCCTCCTGACCCGCACCGTCGCGAACAGGCAGTGGTGGTGCCCCACGGGTGCCACAACTGCCTGATCGGCAGGGGAGTGCGGGAGGCGGGTCGGTGGGGTGGGATAGTGGGCGGTCGTGGCGAGGTATGGGGTGTTGAGTCTGCCGTCGAGTAACCGGGTGTACTCGGGGGCGGCGGTGGAGTTGACCCGCGCGGAGCTGGAGATCTTCGGCGACGCGGTGCTCGGCGGGCGCATCGGTGACGTGGCGACCGCGACCATCGGCGGGGCGCGCTACGTCACGTTCGAGGCCGTCGGTGGCCTCAGCGAGCGGGACGCCGCGCTGCTGGGCAACCTCTCCAGCGCGTACGCGATCTTCGAGTTCGTCGGCGAGCTGCTGCGCCCGGTGCCGTTGACCCGGCTGGACCGCTTCGACGACGACCTGCTCACCATCCAGAAGTACCCGGGCAAGACCAACGAGCAGTTCACCAAGCTGCTGCTCAACGTCACGCTGCTCGCCTCGGACGGAGCCGGCGAGCTGCTGACCCGACGGTTCCGGGTGCTCGATCCGCTGTGCGGCCGGGGCACCACGCTCAACCAGGCGATGATGTACGGCTTCGACGCCGCCGGCGTGGACCGCGACAGCAAGGACTTCGAGGCGTACCAGACGTTCCTGAGCACCTGGCTCAAGCGCAAGCGGGTCAAGCACCGGGTGCTGGAGTCCGGGCCGATCCGTCGGGAGCGCAAGGTGGTCGGTCGGCGGCTACGGGTGGAACTGGCCGCCTCGAAGGAGGCCCACAAGGCCGGTGACGTGCAGTGCGTGGACGTGGTCAACGCCGACACCACCCGGGTCGGTGAGTTCTTCCGCCCGGAGACGATCGACGTGGTGGTGGCCGACGCGCCGTACGGTGTGCAGCACGGCAGCCGTACCGCCGAGACCGGCCTGGCCCGCGACCCGCTCGCGCTGCTCACCGTCGCCGCGCCGGGTTGGGCACGGGTGCTGCGCCCCGGCGGCGCGCTGGGCATCTCGTGGAACACGAACGTCGCGCGGCGGGAGGAGGCCGCCGCCCGGCTGGCCGCGGCCGGCCTGACCGTCCTCGACACCGGCCCCTGGCGCACCCTGACCCACCGCGTCGACCAGGCCATCGTCCGCGACGTCCTGATAGCCCAAAAACCCACCTGACACCCCCGCCCACCCCGCCACCCCCCGCGATCTTGCACTTTCGGTCGCCGATACGTGCGCTGTGCCCCTTTTGCGGGGACAAGAAGTGCAAGATCGCGGGGGTGGGGGTGGGGGTGGGGGGTCAGCGGGGGTGGGCTTGGGGGCGGGATCCGGTGGGGGCGAAGGCGGTTAGGAAGCGGTCGCGGAACTCGTGCATCGGCCAGACCGGGGCGTCGGCGTCCGGGGTGAGGCCGTCCTGCCAGCCCCAGTCGTTGATCCGCTCGAACACGGCCGGGTCCTTCGCCACGATGTGGATCGGTACGTCGTGGCTCGGGTTCTCGCCGGTGACGACGGGCGCGGGCTGGTGGTCGCCGACGAAGACCAGCACCGTGTCGTCGTCGCCGTAGCGCTCCACGTAGGAGATGAGGGTACGCAGCGTGTAGCTGATCGAGTGTCGGTAGCCGGTGCGGGCCTGCGCCGTCGGCGTGCCGATGATGCCCCGCCGGAACACCTCGCCGTCGTCGATGGTGTCCCAGTCGACAAGCGACGGGACCTTCGTCCAGGGGGAGTGGCTGGAGACCAGGGCCAGCTCGGCCATGACCGGACGGTCCTGCTGCCCGGCCAGCTCCCGCTCGTGGAACTGGTGGATGGCGAACTGGTCCGGCATCGGGGCGAAGGCGAACTTGGGGCCCTGGTAGCCCAGGTCGGGGCCGCTGTAGAACTGTTCGTAGCCGTAGAAGGCGCCCTCCGGCCAGGCCTGGTTGACCGCCGGCATCACCCCCACCGTACGCCAGGAGGCGCGCCGGAACGCGTCACCCAGGGTGAACCGGTCGGTGGCGAGCAGGTTCCGGTAGCGCTGGTTGTTGTCCACCCACAGGCCGGAGAGCAGCGTGGCGTGTGCCAACCAGCTCGCCCCGCCGATGGTCGGTGAGGTGAGGAAGCCGCTGCGGGTGGCGAACCCGGCCGTGGCCAGCCGATCGGCGCTCTCGTCGAGCATCCGGGGGATGGACGCGAACTCGGCGTCGGTGACCGCGTCGCGGCCGTAGCTCTCCACGAAGGCGATCACCACGTTCTTGCCGCGCAGCCCGGTGAGCAGCTGGTCGCCGGGCACGTCGCGGAACGGGTCGACCCCCACCTCGTTGGCGAACGCCTCGCGGTCGTACAGCCGGTCCCGAACCTCGGCGGCGTGCTCCTGCACCAGGATCGTGGCGTTGGTGTCGGCCATCGGCATGGCGGGCACGATCCGCGCCCCGGAGGCCGCCAGCACCGCCCAGACCAGCACCAGCGAGGCGATCGCGCGCGTGCTGCCGGTGCGGTGTCGGGCCAGCAATCCGGACAGCCGCACCGCCGACAGGGCGGTCAGCACCGGTACGGCCAGCAGGACCAACCCGACCCCGAGTGCGATGGCGATCGCGCCCGGTCGGCCGATCGACTCGGCCACGAAGGTGAACGCCTCGTCCAGCAGCGACCAGTCCAGCACCAGGTCGAACGGTCGACCCAGCGACGAGTAGAAACCGAGGTCGCCGACCTTGACCACGGCGACGAGTCCGAGCAGCCCACCGGCCAGCACGGCCACCACCCGGCGGGGCCGACCGGGCAGCGCGAGCAGCAGCGCGGCCAGCAGCAGCCCCTCCAACGGGATCCGCAGGAACGCGCCGGGCTCCAGCTGCCACGGCCGGTTGGGCAGGGTGAACGTGACAAGCACCAGCAGCGCGGCGAGCGCCGTGACCACCCGCCCGACGATCCGCCGGCGCGCGGTGACCGGCGCCGGCCGGTACGCGGCGTCATCCGTGTCGGTCCCGTGCGTCTCACCGGTTCCGGTCCGACCCGCGCCGACGGTTCCGGTCGGGTGCCCGTCGACCATCTCGGTCGCGCGGGTGTCGACCATCGCGGTCTCGCGTGCGGAACCGGCTTCGGGCGGGCCTGCCTCGACCGTGTGCGTGCGCCGCCCGGTGGTGGCGCTCGGGTTCTGCTCGGCGTCGGGCGTGGACGCCCGGTCGGCGATCGGCAACTGGGTCTCCGGGGTCAGCGCAGCGACAGGACGGGGGCGGTGGGCAGGTCACGCTCGTCGACCCGCCGCATGCCGATCGGCACGGTCGGTACGGTCGGCACCGCCGGTGCCACCACGGCCGGGACGGGTCGGGCCTGCCGGTGGCGCCACAGCCAGCCGACGTCGCGGCCGAACGACTCGACCAGCATCCCCAGCGCGACCACCAGCACGACAGTGGTCAGCACTCCGGGCAGTACCTGGGCGGCGGCGACCGCGAGCATGACTCCCTGGACCGCGGCGACCACCTTACGCCAGTACCGGTGCGGCAGCGGCGCGTTGACCCAGGGCAGCACCCAGCCGGCGAGCAGGAAGACGTACCGCATCAGGCCGATGGCCAGCACCCAGGCACCGACCGACGGCGCGACGTACAGGCTCAGCACCAGCACCAGGAACGAGTCGACCTCCATGTCGAACCTGGCGCCGAGGGCGCTCGTGGTCCCGGTGCGCCGGGCCACCTTGCCGTCGACGGCATCCAGTGCCAGCGCCACCGCCGTCATCGCCACCAGCGGCGCCACCGGGGCGGGGCGACCGTCGATCAGCGCGTCCGCGATCAGCGCGGTCACCGCGCCGACCAGCAGCCCACGGCCCATGGTCACCCAGTCGGCCGGTCCCAGTCGGTCCGAGCCCGCGTGGCGAAGCCCACGCACGAGTGCCAGACAGGTCACCGCCCCGTACGCCAGGCCCGACAGCCAGCCCGCGACACCGAGACCGACCGTCGCGGCGAGCCCCGCCAGCAGGACGATCTGGACGATCAGCCCGATTTGCGGACCGGTTCGAACTGTGGACACCGTGCCTCCGTGTTTATGATCGACGACCCCCCGACTGGGAACTACGGAAAATACGACGGATCGGTTCGGTCTGGACGCAGGTAAGGAGAAAAAACCGGTGACGCGTAGCGCCCTCGCCTTCTGGCTCCGAACTCCCGGCGTGGGTGAGCTCCGTCCGGTGACGCTGCCGGAACCGGGCGCCGACGAGGTCCTGGTGCGCAGCCGGTACTCCGGGGTCAGCCGGGGCACCGAGACGCTGGTCTTCACCGGTGGCGTGCCGGCAAGCCAGTACGCCGCGATGCGCGCCCCGTTCCAGGATGGTGACTTTCCGGCTCCGGTCAAGTACGGCTACCTCAGTGTCGGCGAGGTCGAGCAGGGGCCGGCGCACCTGCTCGGGCGGACGGTGTTCTGCCTGCACCCGCACCAGAGCGCCTACGTGGTGCCGGCGGAGGCGGTGACCGTCGTGCCGGCCGGGGTGCCGGCCGCCCGCGCGGTGCTGGCCGGGACGGTGGAGACCGCCGTCAACGCGTTGTGGGACGCCCCGCCCCTGGTCGGCGACCGGGTGACCGTGGTCGGCGGTGGCATGGTCGGCTGCGCGGTGACCGCGCTGTTGGCCCGCTTCCCGGGCGTACGGGTGGAACTGGTGGACACCGACCCGGCCCGCGCCGAGGTGGCCGCCGCGCTGGGCGTCGACTTCGCCACCCCCGAGACCGCCGTCGACGGCCGTGACCTGGTGGTGCACGCCAGCGCCAGCGCCGCCGGCCTGCAACGCGGCCTGGACCTGCTCGCGCCGGAAGGCACCCTGCTCGAACTGAGCTGGTACGGCGACCGGCCGGTGCAACTGTCCCTCGGTGGCGCGTTCCACTCCGGACGGCTGGCCATCCGCAGCAGCCAGGTCGGCATGGTGGCTCCGGCGCGACGCGGCAGTCGCAGGTACGCCGACCGGATGGCCCTCGCCCTGGACCTGCTCGCCGATCCGAGGTTCGACGCGCTGATCACCGGCCGGTCGCCCTTCGCGGAACTACCCGACGTGCTCGCCCGACTCAGCGGGGGCGACCTGCCCGCGCTGTGCCATCTCATCACCTACGACGGGGAGTGAATCGTGTTCAGCGTTACCGTCCGTGACCACATCATGATCGCCCACAGCTTCCGCGGCGCGGTCTTCGGCCCCGCCCAGCGGCTGCACGGCGCGACGTTCGTGGTCGACGCCACCTTCCGCCGCCCCGACCTCGACGACGACGGCATCGTGGTCGACATCGGACTGGCCACCGACCAGCTCAAGGCGGTGCTCGGCGAGCTGAACTACCGCAACCTCGACGACGAGCCCGCGTTCGCCGGACGGAACACCACCACCGAGGTGCTGGCCCGCACCGTCGCCGACCGGCTCGCCGACCGGGTGGCCGCCGGTCAGCTGGGCGACGGCGCCCGGGGCCTGACCGGCATCACGGTCACCCTGCACGAGTCGCACGTGGCCTGGGCCAGCTACGAGCGGGCACTGCCCGGCTCGACCGCCGCCGGTGAGGGCACCGCCTGACGTGCCGATCCTGCACGTGATCCTGCCGGGCGACATCGACGACCCGGCGTCGCCCAGCGGCGGCAACGGCTACGACCGGCGGATCTGCGCCGGGCTCACCGCCGCCGGCTGGTCGGTCCGTGAGCACGCCGTGGCCGGTGACTGGCCGCGACCGTCGCCGGCGGCGCGGGCAGCGCTGGCCGACGTGCTGGCCGGCACGCCGGACGGGGCGCTGGTGCTCGTCGACGGCCTGGTCGCCTCGGTGGTGCCGGACGTCCTCGCCGCCCACCGTGGGCGGTTGCGGCTGGTCGCGCTGGTGCACCTGCCCCGGGACGACGACACCGAGGCCAGCGCCCTGGCCTCGGTCACCGCCGTGGTGGCCACCAGCGCCTGGACCCGCGACGCGCTGCTGCGCCGGTACGCGTTGCCCGCCGAGCGGGTGCACGTGGCCCCGCCCGGGGTGGACCCGGCCCCACCGGCGGCCGGGTCGGCCACCGGTTCGGCCCTGCTCTGCGTCGCCGCGGTCGCCCGGCACAAGGGGCACGACGTGCTGGTCGAGGCGCTGGCCACGGTGGCCGACCGGCGCTGGACGCTCACCTGTGTCGGGCCGCTGCACCGGGAGCCGGAGTACGTGCACCGGTTGCGCGAGCGGATCACCGCGGGCCGGCTCGGCGACCGGATCCGGCTGGCCGGACCGTTGGTCGGTGACCGGCTGCACGCCGCGTACGCCGCCGCCGACCTGCTGGTGCATCCGTCGCGCGGCGAGACGTACGGGATGGTGGTCACCGAGGCGCTGGCGCGCGGCGTACCGGTGCTCGCCACCGCCGTCGGCGGACTGCCCGACGCCCTCGGGCGGACGGCGACGGGCGACCGGCCGGGTCTGCTGGTGCCGCCCGACGACCCGACCGCCCTGGCCACGGCGGTACGCCGCTGGCTCGACGACGCGGCCCTGCGCGAGCAGTTGCGGCACGCCGCCGTCCAGCGACGGGACACCCTCGCGGACTGGGGCAGCACGGTCGCCCGGATCATCACGGCCCTGAAGGAGGCGTCGGCATGAGCATCGATCTCCCGCCCGATTTCGCACAGTGGCTCGCGCTGCGGGAACCCGCCGACGTGGCGGCCCGGTCCATCGAACTTGTCGACACGCTGCGTGCGACGCTGCCCGGCCACGGCCCCCTGGTGGTGCATGATCTCGGTGCCGGGACCGGCTCGCTGGGCCGCTGGCTGGCCCCGCTGCTGCCCGGCGCCCAGCACTGGATCCTGCACGACCAGGATCCCGACCTGCTGGCCCGGGCGTACGCCGGCATGCCGGCCACCGCCGCCGACGGGGCGCCGGTCACCGTCGAGACCCGCCCGGGCGACCTGACCCGGCTGACCGCCGCCGAGCTGACCGACGCCGCCCTGGTCACCGCCTCGGCCCTGCTCGACATGCTGACCGTCGAGGAACTCGACCGGCTGGTCGCCGCCGGCGCCGAGGCCGGTTGTCCGGCGTTGTTCCTGATCTCGGTGACCGGCACGGTGCGGTTGACCCCGGCCGACCCGCTGGACGACGAGGTCGCCGCCGCCTTCAACGGCCACCAACGTCGTACCGTCGGTGGCCGGCGGCTGCTCGGGCCGGACGCCGTCGACGCCTGCGTCGCCGCCTTCGCCCGCCACGGCGTGGACGTGGAGCTGCGGCCCAGCCCCTGGCGGCTCGGGCCGGAGCAGGCCACCCTGACGGCGGAGTGGTTCACCGGGTGGCTGGACGCGGCCCGTGAGCAACGCCCCGACCTGACCGCCCGCACCGGCGAGTACGCACGACGTCGGCTGGCGGAGGCTGAAAGTGGTCGCCTCGGGGTACTGGTCGGTCACGTCGACCTGCTGGCCCTGCGCCGTTGAACCGGCAGCCGACCAGCTACGTGCGTACAGTCAGGGAAGATCGTCATGCCGGGGAGGCACGAGTGGGGGATGAAGCTGGCGGCGCCGCACCCACGGCGACCTCGGCGCGCCGGTCGTTCTGGGGCTGGGCCCGGCTGGCACTTGGAGTGGCCGTCCTCGTCGGGCTGCTCTGCTGGCTGGGCACCGGGCCGTTCCTGGCCGGGCTGCGACTGATCGACGCGCCCGCGCTGGCCGCCGCGCTCGCCATCGGCGTCCTCACCACCGTCTGCGCCGCCTGGCGGTGGAGCCTCGTCGCCGGTGGCCTCGGCGTGAGCCTGCCACTGCGCGAGGCGGTCGCCCACTGCTACCGGGCGATCTTCCTCAACGCGACGCTGCCCGGCGGCATCCTCGGTGACGTGCACCGCGCGGTGCGGCACGGCCGCGACGTGGGAGACGTCGGACGCGGCATCCGGGCGGTGGTGTGGGAACGGATGGCCGGGCAGGTGGTGCTGGTCGCGTTCGCCGCGGTGCTGCTGTTCGCCTTCCCGTCGCCGGTGCGCCCGTTCCTGCCGGTGGCGACCGCCGTGGCGGTGGCGGTGCTGGTCGCGGTGGTGGTGGCGGCCCGGCTGCTGCCGCAGTCCGGTGCCTCCCGGTGGGCCCGCGCTCTGGGCACCGCCGTGTCGGACGTACGGCTCGGGCTGCTCGGCCGGCGTACCTGGGCGGGGGTCCTGCTCGCCTCCGCGCTGGCGGTGGCCGGGCACCTCGCGACCTTCCTGGTGGCCGCACGCACGGCGGGTTCGACCGCTCCGTTGACCCTGCTGTTGCCGCTGACCCTGCTGGCCCTGCTCGCGATGGGGGTGCCGGCGAACGTCGCCGGGTTCGGCCCCCGCGAGGGGGTGGCCGCGTGGGCGTTCGCCGCCGCGGGCCTGACCGCCGCCGAGGGGGTGGCCACCGCGACGGTGTACGGCGCCCTGGTGCTCGTCGCGAGCCTGCCGGGAGCCGCCGTGCTCCTGGCCCGACGTGTCCGTGTACCCGCCACCGTCTGACGAGGAGACCCATGTCCGAATCACTGCCTGTCGCCACCATCCGGACGCAGGTCACCGTGCCGCTGCGGTTTCCCGACGGTTACACCACCACGGCCCGGCTGTTCACCTTCGACGGGCTTGTCGACGGCCGGGAGCACCTCGCCTTCGGCCTCGGCGATCCCGGCGCGGCGGAACGCGCCGGTGGCGCGCCGCTGGTCCGCCCGCACAGTGAGTGCCTGACCGGCGACGTGTTCGGCAGCCAACGCTGCGACTGCGGGCCCCAGTTGCGCGAGGCGGTGCAACGCATCGCCGACGTCGGCGGCTACCTGCTGTACCTGCGCCAGGAGGGCCGGGGCATCGGGCTGTACGCCAAGCTCGACGCGTACGCGTTGCAGGACGCGGGGCTGGACACCTTCGAGGCCAACGTCGCGCTCGGTCACGCCGAGGACGAACGCGACTACACCGTGGCGGCGCAGATGCTCGCCGCGCTCGGTGTCGGCCCGATCGCGGTGCTGAGCAACAACCCGGAGAAGACCGAGCAGTTGGGGCGGCTCGGGATCACCGTGACCGAGCAGGTGCCCACCGGCGTGTTCCTGTCGCCGGCCAACGCCGACTACCTCGCGGCGAAGGCCAGCCGCGCGGCCCGCGCCGCCGACCTTCCCTTCGTCCGGTGACCGGCCCGTCCGGGGCGGCCCGGCCGTACGTGCTGCTCAGTTGCGCCACCTCGATCGACGGTTACATCGACGACGCCACCGACGAGCGGCTGCTGCTGTCCAACGACGCGGATCTCGACCGGGTCGACGAGGTCCGGGCCGGCTGCGACGCGATCCTGGTCGGTGCCGGCACCGTTCGCCGGGACGATCCCCGGTTGCTGGTGCGCTGCGAGCGGCGCCGGGCCGAACGGATCGCCCGTGGGCTGCCGGCGTCGCCGACCCGGGTGACCATGACCGGCTGCGGCGACCTGGACCCCGAGGCCCGGCTGTTCACCGTGGGTGACACCGACCGGATCGTCTACAGCGCCGGTGCGGCGGTGGAGAAGACCCGGCACCGGCTCGGTGAGCTGGCCACCGTGGTCGACGCCGGTGATCCGGTCGACCTGAGATGGATGCTGACCGACCTGGCCGAGCGGGGTGTCGGCCGCCTGCTGGTGGAGGGCGGCGCGGGCGTGCACGGCCAGTTCCTCGCCGCCGGGCTGGCCGACGAGCTGCACCTGGTGGTGGCCCCGTTCTTCGTCGGTGACCGGCGGGCGCCGAGGTTCGTCGGCGAGGGCAGCTTCCCGTGGCACCCGGGTCGGCGGGCGCAGGTGGTCGAGGCGCGTCAGATCGGTGACGTGGTGCTCACCCGCTACGCGTTGTCCGAACGCTGCGAGCCGCCGTCGACCGACTGACGGTCGCGCCGCATGCAGCACCTCGCGGTGTCGGTGCGGCGACGGGGCGCGACATGCGGCGTCTCGCGGTGTCGGTGCGGCGGCGGTCAGCGACATGCGGCATCTCGCGGGACGCCGGGCGGCGGGAGGGCGCGACATGCCGCATGTGGGGCTACGCCGACGGGCGGTCGAGGAACATCAGCCGGGCGCGTTTGTCGGGCAGGTCGATCAGCGGGCCGTCGACGAAGCCGGCCCGGCGCAGCCGGGCGATCGCCTTGTCGTTGCGGGCGTCCGGCTCCATCACCAGCCGTAGCCGGCCGGGATCGGTGAAGACGAAGGCGACGAACTCGGCCAGCAGTGTGCCGGTGAAACCCGGTTCCGGGCGTACCGGGGTGCCGATCAGCAGGTGCCCGCCGTGGTCGCCGGGGCGTACCGGGTAGCACTTGCCGACCGGATCGTGCTCCGGTTCGTAGGTCTGGAACAGCGCCACCGGGTGCCCGTCGCGCAGGGTGAGGTACGCGTGATGGGTGGACAGCGAGTCCACGTACCGGTAGATCTCGGCGACCCGCTCCCGGTCGGCGTCGCGCATCCCCCAGAACCGGGCCCGCTCCTGACAGACCCAGGAGTGGATCACCTCGGCGTCGGCGTCCGGCTCGACCGGCCGGAACGCCACCACACCGAACCGGGGCACGTGACGTTCGTAGTGGTGGCGGTCAGTCATGGTGCTCCTCGGTCAGCCGGTCCCAGTCGCAGCAGGTCTGGATCAGGTCGCCGCGCAACCACAGCGGCAGTTGGTCGTCGCGGTGCGGCCCGGCGCCGGTAGCGCCGAACGGCACCACCCAGCGGCTGTCGTCCCGCCGAGCCAGGTCCCACACGTAGCGGGCCGCCGGCCCGCGCAGGCACAGGTCGGTGACGCCGGGGACGCTCGAGGTGGCCAGCACGCAGTCGTGGTCACCGGACAGTCGCGGCCCCGGCGACGCGGCCGGATCGGGCAGCGCCCGCCACGGTAGGAGCCGGTGCCGTTCACCCCACCGGTGGGTGCCGTCGGCGGCGGCCACCTCCGCCAGGGCCTCGCGCAGCAGGTCGGCCCGATCCACGCCGGGAAGGTCGGCGTGCAGCAGCGGCGTCACCGCGTACCCGACCCGGGCCGGCAGGCCCAGCCACGGCCGGAACACCTCCGGGTAGGCGGGTGGCTCGGCAAGCGCCGCCAGGGCGGGGTGGGCGGCGAGCCGGCGGGTCACCGCGGCCCGCAGATCGGCGAAGGCGGCGGCGTCGACGCTGTCGGCGTCCATCCGGCGGTCCCAGGTCAGCAGACGTTTCCGCAGCTCGGCGGCGGCCGGTTCGAGCCCGTCCAGCAGGCCGAGCAGGTCCAGCAGCGGGCCGGCGGCGGCCAGGTGGGTGTCGGTGTGCACGGTCGCGAGCTGCTCGGCTCGCCAGTCGTCGGCGGTGTCCAGCAGGTGGCGGATCCGGTCGGCCCGGTACGGCGGCGCGAACTCCACCCCGAGCCCGGCGGCGAGGCCACGCTCGTTGGCCATCACCGCCACCGGACCGACCGGGCTGCTCGGCATGTCGTGCCAGCCCTGCCAGGCGTGGCTCGCCTCCCAGCCGGGGACCACCCGCAGCCCGTTGTCGGGGTGGCGGCGCGGCACCCGGCCGGCCACCCGGTGCAGCAGCCCGCCGGCGGTGTCGGCCGCGAGGACCACGTTCACCGGTTCGACCCAGCCGTCGAGTGCCGCGTCGACGTCGTCGACGGTGCGCGCCCGCAGCAGCGCCGGCAGGACGGCGAAGCCCAGCTCACCCAGGACACGGGGCGGATACCGCAGGCTGACCGTGCTGGCCGGGTCGTCGTCCGGTCCACCGCACACCAGCGGCCCCCGCTCGGTCTCGATCACCTCGACCTCGACCGGCGCGGCGCCGGCCACCTCGATCGTCTCGACGTGCCGGTGCGCCGGACGCCACCCGTGCGGCCCGTACGCCTCGACCCGGTCGCCCCGGCGGCGCAGCCGTTCGGCGTACCCGTCCTGATAGTCGGCCATGGCGTTGGTGATCGCCCAGGCCACCTCCCCGGCGTGGCCGAAGTGCGGGATGCCCGGGATGCCGGGCACCGCGAAGCCGAGCACGTCGTACTCCGGGCAGGCCAGCCGGATCTGCTGGTAGATGCCGGGCGCTTCGATGAACCGGTGCGGATCACCGGCGATCAGGGCGGCGCCGGTGGCGGTGCGCTCGGCGGCGAGCAGCCAGCCGTTGCTGCCCGAGGTGACCTGGTTGTCGACGGCGAACAGGTTGGCGGCCCGCGGGCCGAGCCGGCGGGCCACGTGGTCGCGCCAGAGTTTGCTGCCGAAACCCGCGAAGAGCACGTGATGTCCGAGCCAGAGCGCGAGCGGCGTCCACGGCTGCCAACGCCCCGGCCGCAGGCCGGTGGCGGCGAACTCCGGGGCCCGTGCCGCACCGGCGGACAGCCCGTCGTTGACCCCGTCCACGTAGCGCCCCACCCACTCGGCGGTGGCCGGGTCGAGGGCGGCGTGGCAGCGTCGCGCGGTGTCGTCGAGCCGGGCCCGGCGGGCGAAGCTGTCCCAGGCCACCGCCTCGGTGCCGAGGAAGGAGGCGGAGGTGCCCTGGGACCGGTGCCGTTCCACCTCGATCTGCCAGGAACGGTCCAGGGCGGTGACCCGACCCTGGGCGTAGGCCAGCGACGGGTGGTCGTCGGCGCGCAGGTGGGGGACCCCGTGGCTGTCGCGGTAGCGGCGGGCGTTCATCGCGGCACCGTACCGGCTCGGGCCCGGGCCGCCGGCACCACCAGGGGGGTACCCGTCTCCGGATCGTCGATGACCCGGCAGGGCAGGCCGAAGACCTCCTCGACGAGGTCGGCGGTGACGATCCGGCGGGGTTCGCCGGCGGCCACCACCCGTCCGTCGCGCATCGCGATCAGGTGGGTGGCGTACCGGGCGGCGTGGTTGAGGTCGTGCAGCACCGCGACCAGCGTGCGACCCTGCTCCTCGTGCAGCCGGGCGCACAGGTCGAGCACCTCGATCTGATGGGCGATGTCGAGGTACGTGGTCGGCTCGTCCAGCAGCAGCAGGGGTGTCTGCTGCGCCAACGCCATGGCCAGCCAGACGCGCTGCCGCTGGCCGCCGGAGAGTTCGTCGACCAGCCGGTCGCCGAGGTCGTCGACGCCGGTGGCGGCCATCGACTCGGCGACGATCCGCTCGTCGTCGCGGGACCACTGGCGCAGCAGCCCCTGGTGCGGGTAGCGCCCCCGGGCCACCAGCTCGGCCACGTCGATGCCGTCCGGGGCGATCGGCGACTGGGGGAGCAGCCCGAGCGTACGGGCCACGGCGCGGGCGGGTAGCCGGTGGATGTCCGTCCCGTCGAGCAGCACCGCACCGGCGGTCGGCCTCAGCAGCCGTGACAGCGCCCGCAGCAGGGTGGACTTGCCGCACGCGTTCGGGCCGATGATGACGGTGAAGGAGCGGTCGGGCACGGCGACGGTGAGGTCCTCGGCGACGACGCGTCGGTCGTAGGCGAGCCGCAGCCCGTCGCCACCGAGCCGGGAGGTCGACATGCTTGTTGCTCCGTTCTGAGGGGTGGTGGTCAGGACCGATCCGCTGGTCCGCCCCGGTCCGGCGGACTGACCGGCGGTCACAGCCGGCCCGCCCGGCGCTCGGTGGCCAGCAGCCACACCAGGTAGCCGCCGCCGATCACGCCGGTCACCACGCCGACCGGTAGTTGGCCGGGCAGCGCGCGCAGCGCGACCTGGTCGGCGAGGACGGTGATCAGCGCGCCGACGACCGCGGCCGGTAGCAGGGTGACCCCGGGCGCCCGGGTGAGTCGACGGGCCAGGTGCGGGGCGGTGAGTGCGACGAACGGCACGGGTCCGGCGGCGGCCGCGGACAGCGCCACCAGCAGCACCGCCCCGGCAAGCAGCAGCATCCGCAGGCGGTGCACGCTGACTCCCAACCCGGCGGCGGCGTCGTCGCCCAACTCGGTCATCCGCAGCGCCGGCGCGCAGGCCAGCAGCGCCGGCACCAGCACCGCGAGAGCGGCCAGCAGCGGTGCGGCGTCGGACCAGCCGCGACCGTCGAGGCTGCCGGTGAGCCAGAGCATCGCCCGGGAGGCGCTCATCAGCGGTACCCGGGTCATCAGGTAGCCGTTGACGCCGGTGAGGATGGCCGACATGCCGATCCCGACCAGGACCAGCCGGTAGCCGTGCACGCCGCGCCGCCAGGCGATCAGGTAGATGAGCAGGCCGGTGACCACTCCGCCGAGGGCCGCGGAACCGGCGAGGGCGGCACTGCTGCCGCCGACGGCGACCACGACGAGCGCGCCGGTGGCCGCGCCCTGGGTGAAACCGAGCACGTCCGGGCTGCCCAGCGGGTTACGGACCAGCGACTGGAACACCGCTCCGGCTAGGCCGAGCGCGGCGCCCACGGCCAGGCCGGTGACCAACCGGGGCAGCCGCAGCCGGGTGACGATGAACTCCTCGGCGGGGGTGCCGCCACCGGTCAGCGTGCGCAACACGTCGGTCGGCGACATCGGGTACTCACCGTGTCCGATGGCGAGTACGCCGACACCCACGGTGAGCAGCAGGCAGACCGTGCCGACGGCGAGGACGCGGGGACGCAGCCGGACGGAGAGCCGGGCGGGCGTACGGATCACGATCATGATCGGACCGTCCTCGTCCGGAGCACCAGCGCCAGGAACAGCGGACCGCCGACCACCGCGGTGATCAGCCCGACCTGGAGTTCACCGGGGCGGCCGAGGACTCGCCCGAGCACGTCGGAGCCGAGCAGCAGCACCGGGGCGAGCAGCGCGCAGTAGGGCAGCAGCCAGCGCAGGTCGGGGCCGGTGAGGGCGCGGACCAGGTGCGGCACGAGCAGACCGACGAAGACGATCGGTCCGCACGCGGCGGTGGCGGCCCCGCACAGCAGGGTGATGGCGATGATCACACCGGCCCGGGCCAGAGCCGGTCGGGCACCGAGGGCCTGCGCGGCGTCGTCACCGAGGGCGAGCGCGTTGAGCGGGCGGGCGGCGGCCAGCGCGACCAGCAGCCCGACCGCGATGAACGGCAGCACCCGCAGCACCGTGCCGGTGTCGGCGCTGGCCAGTGAGCCGACGGTCCAGAAACGCAGCCGTTCCAGGCCGGCCGCGTCGAGCAGCATCACCGCGCTGACGTACGAGTACAGGGCCGCGTTGAGCGCCGCGCCGGCCAACGCCAGGCGGGCCGGGGTGGCGGCGCGACCGCCGCCGACGGCGTACACCCCGACGGTGACGGCGGCGGCACCGAGCAGGGCGAACCACACCTGCCCGGTGCCGCCGCCGAGGCCGAACAGGGCGGTGGCGGTGGCGATGGCGGCGGCGGCCCCGGCGTTGATGCCGAGCAGTCCGGGGTCGGCGAGCGGGTTACGGGTGAGGGCCTGCATCGCCGCGCCGGCCACGCCGAGCGCGGCGCCGGCCAGCAGACCGAGCAACGTACGGGGCAGCCGCAGCTGTCGGACGACGGTGTACTCGGCGGCGTCGCGGTCGGTCAGGGCGTGCCAGACCTCGGACGCCGGGATCGGCTTGGCACCGACGGCGATGCTCAGCACCGTGACCGCGAGCAGGGCCAGCGCGGCGACGAGGAGACCGCCGGCGCGCAGGGCGGTACGGCGGTGCCGAGGTGCCGTGGTCGACCGGGTCGGCTGCTCGCGGGGTGGCGACTCGATGACGGACAGGGTGAACTCCAGTGTGGGGCGAAACGCCGTCGGGGGCTTGACAGGAGCCGAGTGTAGGCGGGAGGTTAGGTTAGGTTAGCCTAACCCCGGCTGTCCACGGTCCGAGACCCTGATCGAAAGACGACACGCATGTCTGAGCACCACTCCGCCCGTCGCCTCTCCCGCCGGGGGCTGCTCGCCGTCGGCGGCGCCGCCATGGCCGCCGCGCTCGTCGGTTGCGGCCGTGACGACACCTCCGGCACCGACACCGACAACGGTTCCGGGCCCTGGTCGTTTACCGACGACCGCCCCGAGACGGTGACCGCCGACGCCCGGCCCGACCGGGTGGTCGCCTTCACCGGCTCCGCCGCCGCGCTTGTCGACTTCGGACTCGGAAGCGAGATCGTCGGGGTCTTCGGTGAGACCAGGAAGGCCGACGGCAGCGTCGAGCCGCAGGCCGGCGACCTGGACGTGGAGAGCGTCGAGATCCTCGGCAACGTCTGGGGCGAGTTCAGCGTCGAGAAGTACGCCGCCCTGCGCCCGGAGCTGCTGGTCACCCACATGTACGACCCGGGTGCCTACTGGTACGTCCCGGACGAGAGCAAGGACAAGATCCTGCCGCTGGCGCCGGTGGTGACCATCACCACCGCCCGGGTGCCGATGACCAGGCCGATCGAGCGGTACGCCCAGCTCGCCGAGTCCCTCGGCGCCGACCTGTCGGCGCCGAAGGTCACCGACGCCAAGGCGCGGTTCGAAGCCGCCGCCGAGGCGGTACGCCAGGCCGTCGCCGCCAACCCGGGCATCAAGGTGATGGCCGCCTCGGGCAGCCCCGACCTGTTCTACGTCTCCAACCCCAAGGTCAGCACCGACCTGATGTACTTCGCCGAACTCGGCGTCGACATCGTGGTGCCGACCAAGCTGGAATCCGGTGACTACTTCGAGGCGCTCAGCTGGGAGAACGCCGGAAAGTTCGCCGCCGACCTGATCCTGCTCGACAACCGCGGCACCGCCCTGCAACCCACCGACCTGGCCGCCAAGCCCACCTGGAAGCAGCTGCCCGCCGTGCAGGCCGGGCAGGTCACGCCGTGGGACGCGGTGCCACGCTTCTCGTACGCCGGCGCGGCGCCGCTGCTGGAGAACCTCGCCAAGGCGATCCAGGGCGCCAGGAAACTGACCTGACATCGGCGGGCCGGCCGGTCGCGGTCCAGCACCGCACCGGCCGCCCCGCCACCGCCCGCCAGACCCGATCCGCTTGCCGCCCACCTGCCGTGCGGCGGGTTCCGGCTGCCCGAAAACCGAACCGCCGAGCGTGGAGGACACGTCCATGACCCTGCCGGTGCACACCGCCGAGGCAACGCCGACCCGCCCGCGACCCGGCGCCACACCCGCCCGGGCCCACCTGCTCAGCGACGACACGGTCGAGCAGTACCGCCGGGCGGTGGCCGCCGGCACCGACCGGGTGGCCCGTCGGATCGCCGCCGCCACCGGACCCTTCACCGGCGTACGCCCGGACGAACTCGCCCCCCAGGTGGAGGCGATCGACCTGGACCGGCCGCTGGGCGACACCACCGCCGCGCTCGACGAGCTGGAGGACGTCTACCTGCGTGACGCGGTCTGGTTCCACCACCCCCGGTACCTGGCCCACCTCAACTGCCCGGTGGTGATTCCGGCGCTGCTCGGCGAGGCGGTCCTCAGCGCGGTCAACTCCTCGATGGACACCTGGGACCAGAGCGCCGGCGGCACCCTGATCGAGCGCCGGCTCATCGAGTGGACCGCCGACCGGATCGGCCTCGGTCCGGCCGCCGACGGGGTCTTCACCAGCGGCGGCACCCAGTCGAACCTGCACGCCCTGCTGCTGGCCCGGGAGGAGGCGCTGGCCGCCGCGACCCCCGCCGACCGGCGGATCCTGCTGCCCCAGCTGCGGATCATCGCCTCGGCGGCCGGCCATTTCAGCGTGCAGAAGGCGGCCAAGCTGCTCGGCCTGGCACCGGACGCGGTGGTGGTGGTGGAGACCGGCCCCGACCGGCGGATGCGCCCGGGTGCGGTCCGGCACGAGATCGCCCGTTGCCGGCGGGCCGGCCTGCCCGTGATGGCGGTGGTGGCCACCGCCGGCACCACCGACTTCGGCACCATCGACCCGCTCGACGAGATCGCCGAGGTGTGCGCCACGGCCGGGGTGTGGCTGCACGTCGACGCCGCGTACGGCTGCGGGTTGCTGGTCTCGCCGACCCGCCGGCACCTGCTCGACGGCATCGAGCGCGCCGACTCGGTCACCGTCGACTACCACAAGTCCTTCTTCCAGCCGGTCAGCTCCAGCGCCCTGGTGGTCCGCGACCGGCGGACCCTGCGGCACGCCACCTGGCACGCCGACTACCTCAACCCGGCCCGGACGGTCGCCCAGCGCATCCCCAACCAGGTCGACAAGAGCCTGCAGACCACCCGCCGGTTCGACGCGCTCAAGCTCTGGTTGACCCTGCGGGTGATGGGGCCCGACGCGGTCGGTGAACTCTTCGACGAGGTCTGCGACCGGGCCGCGCAGGCGTGGGAGCTGGTCGCCGCCGACCCGCGCTTCGAGGTGCTGACCCGTTCGCAGCTGAGCACCGTGGTGTTCCGTTGGCGGCCCAGCGGGCCGGGCCCGGACCTGACCGACGCGGCCAACCTGCGCGCCCGCGAGGCGTTGGCCGCCTCCGGCCTCGGCGTGGTCGCCGGCACCAAGGTCGACGGCCGCCAGTACCTCAAGTTCACCGTGCTCAACCCGGCCACCACTGTCGCCGACGTCGCCTACGTGCTGGACCTGATCGCCGAGCACGCCGGCCGCTACCTGCACGAACACGTGCCCGCCGCCGACCTGACCTGCCCGGTCGGCTGACCATGCCAGCTGCCAACCCGAGCCTGGAGGGCCGGATGCGAAGCCACGACTTCATCGGGATCGGCCTCGGGCCGTACAACCTCGGCCTGGCCTGCCTGACCGCACCCATCGCCGACCTCGACGGGCTGTTCCTGGAGGCCCGCGACGACGTCTCCTGGCACCCCGGCATGCTGCTGGAGTCGTCCCGGTTGCAGACGCCGTTCCTGGCCGACCTGGTCACCCTCGCCGACCCCACCTCGCCGTTCTCGTTCCTGAGCTACCTCAAGGAGATCGGCCGGCTCTACCCCTTCTACATCCGGGAGAACTTCTTCCCGCTGCGGGTGGAGTACGACGCGTACTGCCGCTGGGCCGCCGCCAAGCTGCCCAACCTGCGCTTCGGTCACCAGGTCACCGCCGTCGAGTACGACCCGGCCGACGACCACTACGTGGTGACCGCCACCGTCGACGGTGCCGTCGTGACCCACCGGGCCCGGCATCTGGTGCTCGGCACCGGCACCCCGCCGCATCTGCCGGCCGCCTGCGCCGGCCTGACCTCCGACGCGGTGCACAACTCCCGGTACCTGGCGCACCGGGACGCGTTGCGGGCCAAGCGGAGCATCACCATCGTCGGCAGTGGGCAGAGCGCCGCCGAGATCTACCACGACCTGCTCGGCGACATCGGCACCCACGGATACCAGTTGAACTGGGTGACCCGTTCGCCGCGCTTCTTCCCGCTGGAGTACACGAAGCTCACGCTGGAGATGACCTCGCCGGACTACGTGGACTACTTCCACGCGCTGCCGGAGCCCACCCGGTACCGGCTGGAGGCCGAGCAGAAGGGGTTGTTCAAGGGCATCTCCGCCGACCTGGTCAACGACATCTACGACCTGCTCTACGCCTGCAGCGTCGACGGCCCGGTGAACACCCGGCTGCTCACCAACACCGAGCTGACCGAGGTGACGTACGACGAGAGCACCGGGTCGCACACCCTTCGGCTGCGCCACGTCGAGCAGGAGCGGGACTTCACCCTGGACACCGAGGGGCTGGTGCTGGCCACCGGCTACCGGTACGAGGTGCCCGCGTTCCTGGAGCCGATCCGGCACCGGCTGCGCTTCGACGACCACGGTCGGCTCGACGTCGCCCGCAACTACAGTGTGGACTCCACCGGACGCGGCGTGTTCCTGCAGAACGGTGGCACCCACACCCACAGCGTCACCTCGCCCGACCTCGGCATGGGCCCGTACCGCAACAGCTGGATCATCCGGGAACTGCTCGGCCGCGAGCCGTACCCCATCGAGAAGTCGATCACCTTCCAGGACTTCGGGGTGCCGGGGTGACTCAGCTCGTCCACGTCCGCCACGATCGGCGACTCGGCGAGTTCGCCCTGCGTACGATCGACGTGGCCGCCGACGCGCCGCTGCTGCACCGGTGGGTGACCCATCCCAAGGCGGCGTTCTGGCTGATGCAGGACGCCGACCTCGACGCCGTGGCCGGCGAGTACCGCCGCATCGCCGAGCACCCGCACCACGAGGCGTACCTCGGGCTGTGGCGCGGCGAGCCGGCCTTCCTCGCCGAACGGTACGACCCGGCGCACGTCGAGCTGGTCGGCCTGCACGACGCGCGGCCCGGCGACGTCGGGATGCACTTCCTCTGCGCACCCACCGACACCCCGGTGTCCGGGTTCACCTTGGCCGTCATCACCACCGTGCTGGCCTGGCTCTTCGCCGACCCCGCCACCGAACGGGTGGTGGTCGAGCCGGACGTGCGCAACACCGCCGTGCAGGCGCTCAACGCGGCGGTCGGCTTCGAGGTGGTCGGACCGGTCACCAAGCCGGAGAAGACCGCCCTGCTGAGCATCTGCACCCGGCAGGGATTCCGCGCCGCCACCACCGACGTGACCGCGGCGGCCGGCACCGAGACGAAGGAGCATCACCGTGACCACGCCTGACCCGGTCGCCCACCTGCGCCCGCAGACCTGGGAGCGGGCCAACCGCCTGCTGGTGCGCAAGGCGCTGGCCGAATTCAGCCACGAGCGGCTGCTCACCCCCGAGCCGGAGGGCTCCGCCGCCGACGCCACCGGCCGCCGCTGGTACGCCGTCACCGCCGCCTCCGGCGCGGTCCGCTACCGGTTCGCGGCCCGGGTGACGACCCTGGAGCACTGGGACATCGACCCGGAGAGCATCAGCCGGCGCCGGGACGGTGAGTCGCTGCCGCTGGACGCGGTCGACTTCTGCCTCGACCTGCGCGACGCGCTCGGCCTCACCGACCGGATCCTGCCGGTCTACCTCGAGGAGATCACGTCCACCCTCGCCGGCCTGGCGTACAAGCTGGACCGGGCGCTGCCCGGCGCGGCGAAGCTGGTGGCGGCCGACTTCCAGACCATCGAGACCTCGATGACCGAGGGCCATCCCTGCTTCGTGGCCAACAACGGGCGGCTCGGCTTCGGCGTCGACGAGTACCACCGGTACGCGCCCGAGGCGGCCCACCCGGTCCGGCTGATCTGGCTCGCCGCCCACCGCGACCACGCCACCTTCACCAGCTCGGCGGACCTGGACCGGGAGACGCTGCTGCGCACCGAACTGGGCGAGGCGACCCTCGCCCGGTTCGCCGCCACCATGACCGAACTGGGCCTCGACCTCGCCGACTACCACCTCATCCCGGTGCACCCGTGGCAGTGGTGGAACAAGCTGTCGGTCACCTTCGCCGGCGAGGTGGCGCGTCGCCGGCTGGTCTGCCTCGGTGAGGGCCCCGACGAGTACCTCGCCCAGCAGTCCATCCGCACCTTCTTCAACGTCAGCCACCCCGAGCGGCACTACGTCAAGACCGCGCTGTCCGTGCTGAACATGGGCTTCATGCGGGGCCTGTCGGCCGCGTACATGGAGGCCACCCCGGCCATCAACGACTGGCTGGCCGACCTGATCGACGGTGACGAGGTGTTCCGGGACACCGGGTTGACGATCATCCGGGAGCGGGCCGCGGTCGGCTACCGGCACCGTCAGTACGAGGCCGCCACCGACCGCTACTCCCCGTACCGGAAGATGCTCGCCGCGCTGTGGCGGGAGAGCCCGGTACCCGACCTGGCCGAGGGCCGGCGACTGGCCACCATGGCGTCGTTGCTGCACGTCGACGCCGACGGACGGTCCTTCGCCGCCGAGCTGATCGCCGCCTCCGGGCTGGCACCGGCGCAGTGGCTGCGTCGCTACCTGACCGCCTACCTGACCCCGCTGCTGCACGCCTTCTACGCCTACGACCTGGCGTTCATGCCGCACGGCGAGAACGTCATCCTGGTGCTGCGCGACGGCGTCGTCGAGCGCGCGATCTTCAAGGACATCGCCGAGGAGATCGTGGTGATGGGAGCCGAGGCGCAGTTGCCGCCGGCGGTCGAGCGGATCCGCGCCGACATCCCGGAGGACATGAAGCTGCTGTCGATCTTCACGGACGTCTTCGACTGCTTCTTCCGGTTCCTCGGCGCGACCCTCGCCGACCAGGGCGTCCTCGGCGAGGAGGAGTTCTGGCGCACCGTGGCCGACTGCGCCACCGAGTACGCCGGCCGGGTACCGCACCTGGCCGACCGGCTGGCCCGCTACGACCTGTTCGCCCCGCAGTTCGCGCTGTCCTGCCTCAACCGGCTGCAACTGCGCGACAACCAGCAGATGGTCGACCTGTCCGACCCGTCGGCGGCCCTGCAACTGGTCGGCGCCCTGACCAATCCGCTCGCCCGGTTCGCACCCGGCAACGGGTAGGCGGTACGTCACGGGTCGCTCCCGTCGAGCGACCCGCGCCGGTCAGCTCCCGGCCCGGTTCTGGCTGCGCAGCTGATTCAGCAGCTCGGTCCAGCGTCTCGGTACACCCAGGTCGAGGAACTCCGCCTTCAGCCCGGCGATCTCCTTCTCCCGGTCGGCGAGCATCGCCTGAACGGCCGCGGTGGCCTGGGACACGAAGGCGCCCTCGCCGAGCCGGGCGAGGGTGCCGTCCGCCAGTTCCACCGTCCAACGCAGGCCGCCGGTGGTGCGGACGGTGATGGCGCCGTCCGGTGACCTGCCGGTCGCCACCACCCGGTTCAGCGCCTCGGTGTACGCGGCCTGTGCCGGGGTCGGTTCCGGCGGGCTGGTCGGGCTCACGACGACGCGGAAGGACGCCGACCGTCGTCGGTGAAGCTCTTCTCGCGACCGTTGGAACGCGATCCACACCGCCTGGCCGAGGCGGCCGAGCTGATGGGCGAGGTTCGTCTCGGTGTAGCGGGCGTACGCCCCGTAGCCGAAGGTGATCCGCAGGTCGGTGCCGTCGGTGGTGGTCGCCCAGATGGCACCGTCGGGCGACGATGCGGAGATCTCCGGCCACCGCTCAAGCTCTGATGTGGTCACATCTCCCGCTTCCGCAGCTCGCGCTGGTGCACATCGTCGGCCGAACCGAACCGGCGTCGTGCCACCGCAGTCCCGCAGGGGACCGGCGCAGGCCCTCGATTCGTGCCTGCCTGTGTTAAGACTAGTGCGTGATGCGAACCTGGCGCGCACTCGTGGCGGCCCTCGTCGTGGCGGCCACGGTCGCAGCGCCACAGCAGGCTGCGGCCGACGGCGCGACCGCGACTCCGTACGCCGGCACCGGCGACGGGGGATACTCCGGCGACGGAGGTCCCGCCACTGCGGCGACGTTGAACAAGCCCGGCGCGGTGGCGCTCGGGCCCGGGGGAGTCGTCTACCTGGCTGACACGGAGAACTGGGTCGTCCGGGCGATTTCCGCGGACGGCGTGATCACGACGGTCGTGGGTCGGGGCCGTGCTGGGCAGGACGCGCCGCAGACACCGCTGAACGGGGACGCCACCGTACCCGCCGCCGAGGTCATGCTCCGCTATCCGAGCAGTGTGGCGGTGGGACCCACCGGAACGCTCTACATCGGTGACGGCGGAAACGCCCGGATCCTCGCGATGTCGCGCGACGGCGAGGTCAGTCTGGTGGCCGGCGGTAACGGAGCCGGGTTCTCAGGCGACGGCGGGCCGGCCGTCGAGGCCCAACTGCGCGACGTCAGCGGGATCGAGGTCGAGCCCGACGGGGCGCTGGTCTTCGGCGACGTGCGCAACTACCGGGTGCGCCGGATCGCGGCCGATGGGATCATCGACACCCTGGTCGGCAGCGGCGACGTCGGGGTGCTGCCGAGCGGAGAGGCGGATTCGTTCACCTTCCCGTACGGGCCACTCTCGACGGCGACCGTCCCCGGCGGCGACCGCTGGGTGGCCAGCAACCTGCTGTACACCCTGTCCGACAATCTGATGCGGGCGTTGGTCCGCGACGGCAACGATCGCTGGTCGTCCGTCGACCCCGAGGACGCCGCGATTCCAGCCGATGTCTGGCGGGGCACCCAGTATGTCACCGCCACCGGCAACGCCGTCTACCTGTCCAGCGAGGACGGGATCTACCGGCTGTACCCGGACGGTCGGTTCGAGATCCTGCTGGCGAACCCGTCGATCCTGGGCCCTTTGGCCATGGTGGACGATCGAGTCGGTTATCTGGCGGACTCGCGTCAGAACCGGCTGTACCGTCTCGATCTGCCGGCACTGACCGATGCGGAACCCGGCGACGACAGTGGACGGTGGCGGCTGTGGTCGGTGCTGGTGGTCGTGGTGGGGCTGGCCGTGGGGCTCGTGGTGGCGGTGCTCGTGTCGCGCCGCCGCCGACCGTGAGGAAGTCGCCGATCGCGCGTGTCCGGACGGTCACGCCGACCATTGACGGGGAGTGATGGTTGTGCCGGAGGATGTCACAGGTGGTCAGCTGTATGCGTTGTGGCGGGTGTCCGAGGCCCTGCTTCCGCGCGTGGCGGACGTCTACTACGACGCGAATCGCGCGGTCGCCACGGCGGACGGCCCCGCCGGTCTGACCTTCGCCCTCACCATGTGGAACACGGTGAGATACGAGTTGCAGGAGATGTACGCCGACATCGGCGGCGTGGTGATGGACGCGGCCACCGCGGTACGCGACGCGCGACTCGGGTACGAGGCGGAAGACACGGAGGCGGCCCGGGAGTTGCAGGACATCCTCGCGGACTCGTTGCGCAACTCCACCGATCCCAACATCGCGCCGCCGGTGCCGGGCTCGGAGGACGACCCGGGCGAGCCGATCCCGGTGCAGCGAGCGGGCGGGCCCTCCTGACCGACGCACCACGTCCGACCGGAGACCGGGCCGGCGGGCGGCCACGGAGACCGTTGCGCACGGAGGGGCCGAACAGTTGTGGGAAACGCCGACACGCCGTCCGAATACACCAACCAGAACTTCGTACCGACGCTGAAGGAGCAGGCCGAGAGGCTGCGTCAGGAGTTCGTCCGGCAGACCCTGGAGGACCTGAACTCCTACCTCGACGCGCTGTTGCTGGAATACAACAGGGCCAACCCGGACCGGCCGGCGTCGACCGTCACGTCCGGTGGGTTCTCCGTCATCATCAACAACGGCCCGGGGCTGCCGAACAGCGAGGTGTTGATCACCGAGGCGGAGATCAGGCGGTGGCAGGACGCGATCCAGAACGAGCACTACGCGTGGGTCGTGCCCACGTTCGAGGGTTACCTGACGCCCGATCCGGACGAGGCCAACCCGGCGATCGAAAGCCTCGGCAAGATCGCCGAGAGCTTCGGAGGGGTTGCGACCGAGGCGGGGAAGTTGGGCAACCGTGATCTCGGGCTGGCCGGGCTGCAGACCGTCCGTGACCAGATGGAGCGGCACTGGGAGGGTTCGTTCCAGCAGACCTTCATCGGCAACTTCCTCGCCCCGCTGGAGAACGGGCAGGCCTGCCAGGCCGCTGCGGCCCGCATCTCCAAGGAACTGTTGGAAGCCAACAAGATCAGCAAGATCGCGCAGCGCAAGGCCATTCTGGACCTCATCGAGAAGGCGCTCACCGCGCTGGGAGACCTCGAAGCCCGGGGTAAGTCCGCCAGCAGCTATCAGTGGGCGACGCTCGTCGGCATCGCCTCGGGCACGCTGATCGCCGCCACCGGTGGCATCGCCGCCTGGATCGGCGCGGTGATCATCTCGGCGAGTACCCTCGCCCAGGGGCTGAAGGTCGGCGACGATGACCCGGTCGAGCTCGGCGGCGTCACCGCCCAGGACGTCGCGGTGGCGGTGCAGCGTGCCCTGACCAAGCAGAACGAGAAGTTCGTCGCGGACGAGACGCAGGTGGCCGACGCCTTCACCCGCCTACACGGCGATATCGTCGAGGCACGCAAGGTGGTCGGCCAACTCGGGGTCAACCGACCCGACCTCTACGGCGCCGCGCCCGCCGACATCTATGGGGGCGGCCTGACCCCGTCCCACTGACCGTCCCGACCTCGTCGGGAACGCTCGCCGGCCCGGCCGGGGCGCCGTCGGGCCGGTCATGCCAGGTCGGCGAGGTCCCGCTCCAGCAACTCGGCCAGCAGGGCGTGCCGGCCGGGGTCGTTGTCCGGCGTGATGCCCCGGCTGGGCATCTCCACGGTCATCAGCAGGTGCAGGTGCATCCGGTACAGCGCGAGGCGGCGGCGGACCCCGTCGTCGAAGACCAGTGGCAGCCCGGTGGCCTCGGCGTACCCGCGCAGGAACGGGTGCGTGGGTTCGTCCTCGGCACGGCGGAACAGCAGCGGCGAGACCAGGTCGAGCAGCGGATCACCGTAGAGGAAGCGCTCGCCGTCGACCAGGCCACACATCCGGTACGCGCCGTCGGCGTCCCGGTCGGCGAGGACGTTGCCGTCCCAGCAGTCGAAGTGCAGCAGCGCCGGCCGGCGTACCGTGTCGAGCACCTCGCCGTGCCGGGCCACCAGGGCGCGCAGCCGCTGCGGCGACACCGGCAACGCCACCTGCCAGTCGGCCGCGTCGGCGAGCAGATCGTCGATGACCGCGGTGAACGCGGCCGACCACGTCGCACCGCCGGTGCGGCCGGCGTCGTAGCCGAACCGGTCGCCGGTGACCCGGTGCAGGGCGGCCGTCGCCGCGCCCAGGTCGGCACGGGCCGGCCCGTCGTCACCGTCCAGGTCGGGCAGGGCCCGGCCGGGCAGGCGGCCGGTGACCAGCCACTCGCCGAGCCGCCGGTTGCGGCCGTGGTGCAGCACCGGCGGCACCGGCACCCGCGGTGCCCGCTCGGCGACCAGCCGGAAGTAGCGGGCCTCGGCGGCGATCAGGTCGGTCTCGTAGCGCAGCAGCCGCGCGGTGGGCGGCGGGGCGACCTTCAGCACCACGTCCCGGTGACCCGGTGGCGTGCGGCCCGCTCCCGGCCGGTCGCCGTCGAGGTGGACCCACCACACCGCGGCGAAGCCACCACCGGACAGCGGCCCGCAGTCGGTCACCCGCCGGTCCGGCCCGAACGAGGACCGGACGAAGTCGACCACGTCGTCGGGGGAGAGGACCCGTTGCGTTGGACTGACCGGCGCCACCCGGACAGCGTAGGGGGCGCTCCGCGCGCTGTCCGTCCCCCGCCCGCCGGGCCCCCCCGGGGGGGGGGGCGCGGGGGGGGGGGGGGGGGCCGCGGGGGCCCCCCCCCGCCGCGCCACCCCCCGGACGCGCCCCCCC
>NZ_JBAGKI010000073.1:0-26399 GCF_036689795.1 Micromonospora palythoicola
CGTCCTTACACCAGGCAACTGGCGGGTGGTGCCCGCCGTCCCCGCGGCACCGCCCGGCGGTTTCGGGCGGACGCCCACGCCGTCCGCCGGACACGGCACCCACTTCCCACCCGACCTGGTGCGGGCCGTCGCCGGCTTCTGCCGATGGCAGATCCGCTGACGGTGAACGAGCCGCCCGGACAGCGCCGACGAGGGGCAGGGTGGCTCACATGAAACTCCTCATGCTGGGCGGGTCGGGATTCGTGGGCGGGGCGGTGGTCGCCGAGGCGACGCACCGGGGCTGGGCGGTGACGGCGTTCAACCGGGGGCGGCACGGGGCGCCTCCGGCTGGCGTACGGCACCTGGTGGGTGACCGCACCACCGCCGACGGGCTGGCCGCGCTGTCCGAGGGGGAGTGGGATCTCGTCGTCGACACCTGGGACGGTGCACCCCGCGTCGCCCAGGCGACGGCGCGGATGCTGGCCGGCCGGGTCGGACACTACGTCTACGTCTCCAGCGGTTCGGTGTACGCCCAGCCGGTGCCGGCCGGCGTGACCGAGCAGGCCCCGCTGGTGGAGGCCGCTCCGGACGGCGTCGACGGTGACTACCCGATGCTCAAGGCCGGTGCCGAGCGGGCGCTGCGCGCGGTGCTCGGCGACCGGGTACTGCTCGCCCGGGCCGGTCTCATCCTCGGTCCCGGTGAGGACATCGGTCGGCTGCCGTGGTGGCTGAACCGTCTCGCCCAGGGCGGTGAGGTGCTCGCGCCCGGCCCGGTGGACCTGCCCGTGCAGTACGTCGACGTGCGCGACCTGGCGACCTTCCTGCTCGATGCCGGGGCCGCCGGCCAGGCCGGAGCGGTCAACGTGGTGAGCCGACCCGGACACACCACCATGGGCGAACTGCTCACCGCCGGCATTGCGGCCACCGGCGCTGCCGCCCGGCTGCGCTGGATCGACCCGGGGCGTCTGCTCGCCGCCGGGGTGGAACCGTGGAACGATCTGCCGATCTGGATCCCACCGGGGCACGAGTACCGGTGGATGCAGCAGATGGACGTCACCCGCGCGTACGCCGACGGACTCTGCTGCCGCCCGGTGACCGAGACCGTCGCCGACACCTGGGCCTGGTTGCGCCGGGTGGGTGCGGTGCCGGCCCGCGCCGGTCGACCGGCCCGGCCGCCGGTCGGTCTGGACCCGGTCCGGGAGGCCGGCCTGCTCGCGGCCCCGGCCACCGATCCGCTGTCCCCGGTGCCACCCCGCTGACGTCGCTAGGCGAGGGATACCGGCAGGTCCAGCACCTCGTCCACCGAGCGGCGGGGGGTGGGCCAGCCCGGCTGGCCGTACCCGACCCGCATCACCATCTGCGGCGTACCGAACCGTCCCAGCGACAGCCGGAGCTGCTCCCGGGCCGACGGCACCTCGATCGGTTGGGACAGCATCGACACCGACAGCCCGGCGTCGGTGGCGGTCAGCAGCACCCGCTGCAACGCCTGGCCCGCGACCACCTGGTCGACGGCGGTGTTGCCGGCGGAGCCGAGCACCGCCACGAGCGGCTCCGGCTCGAAGTCCCGCCCGGGTGCCCGCTGGGTGCCACCGAAGCCACGGGACGGAAGCAGGTCCTGCGGCTCAGGCCGGGGGCCGCTGGCGGTCACCGGGACGCCGTCCGGCTCGGTGCCGGCGCGTACCCACGCCTCGCGCTCCGCCCGGTAGGCGGGGTCGCGTTCGAGAACCCGGTGCGCGCCGCGGGCGATCTCGGCGAAGGCGTTGACCGCGCTCACCCCGATCAGCAGTTCCAGCCAGCAGTGCTCGGCCCGGGCCGCCTCACCCAGCCGCCAACGGGAGTCGGCCGGGACCGGGTCGGGCCAGAACGGGGCACGGTTGCTGAACCGGCGCGGGATGGCCGCGTAGAGGCTCTGCTCGGCGGGGCTGGGTCGGCGCGGCAGGTCCGGCACCAGCCGGGCCAGCACGTCCGGCTCCGACGGGTACGGGCGCAGTCGTACCGTCGCCGGTGCGCCGGTCACCGCCAGGGCCAGGCGCAGGTTGAACAGCGCCGCTCCACCGGCGACGCGGGCACCCCAGCCGCTCGGGTCGGTGGCGGGCAGCCGTCGGGTCGGGTCGAGGAGCACCTCGATCCCACCGTCACGCAACCGGAACCGCCACGGCTGGACGTTGTGCAGGGACGGTGCACGGACCGCGTCGGTCGCGGCGGCCCGCAGTTGTTCGACGGTGTAGCCGGTCTCCATGGTCGTGCCCCCTCGCATCCGCCTGGTACCTCACCACGGTGCGCCCCGCACACCCCCGCCCAGCAGGGCCACACGTCCCGAACCCGCAGGACCCCCCGCCCCTGAGGCCGTTGATCAAGAAGTTCTGGTCGGGATCCGGCCCGGCGGAGACGCAAACTTCTTGATCAACCGGGTGGGGTGGGGTGGGGAGGGGGCGGGGTGGTTGGGACCTTTGGCCCGTGTGGGGGGCGGGTGGGAGGGGGTAGAAAGGGGGGATGATCCGGGTGTTTCTGCTTGACGACCATGAGGTCGTCCGTCGTGGTCTGGCCGACCTGCTGCATGCCAGTGGGGACATCGAGGTGGTCGGTGAGTCCGGTTCCGCACCGGAGGCGGCCCGCCGGATTCCGGCGCTGCGGCCCGACGTGGCGATCCTCGACGCCCGGCTGCCCGACGGCAACGGCATCGACGTGTGCCGGGACGTACGGGCCGTGGACTCCTCGATCAAAGGGCTGATCCTGACGTCGTACGAGGACGACGAGGCGCTGTTCGCGGCGATCATGGCTGGTGCCTCCGGGTACGTGCTCAAGCAGATCCGGGGCACCGACCTCGTCGACGCGGTACGCCGGGTGGCGGCCGGTCAGTCGCTGCTGGACCCGGCGATCACCACCCGGGTGCTGGATCGCATCCGCAGCGGTGTGGAGCAGCCCCGCGAGCTGCAGTCCCTCACCGAGCAGGAGCGGCGCATCCTGGAGTACGTCGCCGAGGGGCTGACCAACCGGGAGATCGCCAGCAAGATGTTCCTGGCCGAGAAGACGGTGAAGAACTACGTCTCCAGTGTGCTGGCCAAACTCGGTCTGGAGCGACGCACCCAGGCCGCGGTGCTGGCCACCCGCCTGCTGGGCAAGACTCACTGACCAGTGCGGCTCAGGCCGTCAACGGCACCGACCAGTGCAGCTCCGTGCCGTGCGGCTCGGCACCGCGTACCTCGAAGGTGCCGCCGTGCCGTTCGGCGCGTTCGCGCAGGTTCACCAGTCCGCCCCGGGCGGCGGCCGGGTCGCAACCCACGCCGTTGTCGGTGACGGTGACAGCGACCCGGGCGGCATCGACGCGTACCGCCACCGACACCGCCGTGGCCTCGGCGTGGCGTACGGCGTTGGACAGCGCCTCGCGGAGCACGGCGACGAGTTCGGGCCGGACCTCGTCCGGTACGGCGCTGTCGATCGGCCCGGTCAGCTCCAGCCTCGGTCGGAAGCCCAGCGACTCGGCGGCGGCCTCCACCGCCTCCCGGATCTCGGTGCGCAGCGCCGCGCTCATCGGGGTACGCAGCTCGAAGATGGTGCGGCGGATGTCCTTGATGGTGGTGTCCAGGTCGTCGACGGCGGCGTTGATCCGCTTGGCGACCTCCGGCCGCGCGGTCAACGGCACCGCGCTCTGCAGTTGCAGGCCGGTGGCGAACAGCCGTTGGATCACCACGTCGTGCAGGTCCCGGGCGATCCGCTCGCGGTCCTCCAGCACCACCAGCTGCTCGCGTTCCTCCTGGCCACGGGCGCGTTCCATGGCCAGCGCCGCCTGACCGGCGAAGCTGCCCAGCAGGGCCACGTCGTCGTCGGTGGCGCCGCCGTGGTCGACGCGGTGCGCGATCACCAGCACACCGTGCAGGGTGTCGGCGGTGGCCAGCGGAGAGATCACCGCCGGTCCGGTGTGCAGCACCGCCGGCCACGGTGCGGCGTGGGCCAGATCCTCCACCGAATCATGCCGGCCCGCGACGACCGGACCGGCGAAGCTGGTGTCGGAGGCCGGCAGCACCGCGCCGACCAGCGCGCGGGCCTGGGCGCCGACGCCGTCGACGACCTCGACGGTGAAGTGCTCCGCATCCTCGTCGTAGAGCAGCACCAGGGCCAGTTCGGCCTCGGCGACCTCGCGGGCGCGCCGCGCCACCAGGGTCAGTGCGTCGGTACGGCGTACCTCGCCGAGCAGCAGTGAGGTGATCTCGGCGGTGGCGGCGAGCCAGCGTTCCCGCCGGTGGGCCAGCGCGTACAGCCGGGCGTTCTCGATCGCCACGCCGGCCGCACCGGCGAGCGCGACGACGATCTCCTCGTCGTCGTCGGTGAACTCGGCGCCACCCTGCTTCTCGGCCAGGTAGAGGTTGCCGAAGACCTGGTCGCGGATGCGTACCGGCACGCCGAGGAAGGTGTGCATCGGCGGATGGTGCGGCGGGAAGCCGTACGAGTTCGGGTGCTGGGTGATGTCCGGCATCCGCACCGGTTTCGGTTCGTCGATGAGCAGGCCGAGCACCCCTCGGCCGTGCGGCAGGTCACCGATCTTGGCGTGCAGCTCCGGTGAGATGCCGTGGGTGATGAAGTCGTGCAGCATCCGGTCGGGACCGATCACCCCGAGCGCGCCGTAGCGCGCCCCGGCCAGGTCGCAGGCCGCCTGCACGATGCGTCGCAGGGTGCTGCGCAGATCCAGGTCGGTGCCGATGCCGACGACCGCGTCGAGCAGCGCCCGCAGGCGTTCCCGGCTGGTCACCACCTCGCCGACGCGATCCAGCATCTCCTGGAGCAGCTCGTCCAGGCGGACTCGGGACAGCGGGCTCAGGCCGAGCGACGGTGGCTCGTGCCGGGGGTTGGGCGCACCGACGGTCATCCGGCGATGCTATCCGGCGACCGGCGGGCGGAAACGCCCGATGCCGGCCGGCGGGATGTCCGGGACCGCGCGCTCAGGTGGCGTCGCCGGCCACCGCCGAGGTGTCCACCACCTGCTCGCGGGGCAGTCGCGGGGTGTGCGGCGGGCCGGCGTGCGCCGGGTCGGCCACCCCCAGGCGCAGGCCGAGGTACGGGTGGCCGAGCCCGGCGAGCAGCTGGCGCAGGGTCTGCCGGGTGGCCGGCACCTCGACCACCCCGCTGAGCGGGACCATCGAGACACCCAGTCGGGTGGCGGCCAGCCAGGCGGCCGACAGCGCCTCGCCGGCCCGCAGCCAGTCGACCGGCTCGTCCTGGTCGCCGTAGAGCACCGCGTAGGACGCCGCCCGGTCGTGTCCCGGCCCGACCGGCAGCGTGCCGGCGCGACCGAAGTCCCGCCCCGGCACGGTGGTCTGCGCGGGCTGCTCCGGCAACACCTCGGGAGGGAGCCCGGTGTCGCCGGCACGGCTGGTCCAGTACTCCAGTTCCTCCCGCAGCCGGGAGTCCTCCGCCTCGACGGTGGCGGCCTGCGAGGCGGACGCGGCCAGTTGCAGCATCTGGTCGCGGTCGAGGATCTCCAAGCGGGCACCCTCCTGGACGGCGGCAGCCGCGATGGCGCTCAACGAGTCGTCGGAGACCGGCTCGTCGCTGACCGGACGCCGGTCGGTGTGCCGCACCTGCATGCACTGCACCGCCCGCATCGCGTCCGGGTCGGCGCCGGTGGCCCGCGGCTCGGTGAGCCGGGCGAGCAGGTCAGGGTCGCCCGGGTCGGGCATCCGCCGCACGGTGGTCGCCCACCCCTCGGCGGCCAACGCCAGCCGGGCGTGGTGCAGCGCCGCACCGCAGCTGAGGGTGACCAGCTCGCCCTCCGGGTCGGTGGCGGCCAACCTGCTGTCGCGTACCACCCGCAGCTCCAGCGCGTCGGGCAGCACCCGCCAGCGCCACGGCTGGCTGTTGTGCACCGACGGCGCGTGACCGGCCATCGCGGCGGCCTCCGCGAGCGCGGTGGTCAGCGGGCGGTGGGTAGCCGGCGTCTGGTGGCTCATCCTCACGACCTTTCCGTCTCTGCCCATCGTGCCGCACCTCGGTACGGCTGTGGGCGCGGTCCGGTTCATCGTGCGTCATCGGCCGCCGCGTCGCACGATCCGCACGGCACGACCCGGCGGGACGTCTGGCCCGCGTTCCGCCGCGACCGCCCGGTCCGGCTGGGACGATCCGCAGGTGGGTGAGCGACGGTCGGCCGGCGACCGGGACGAGGGCGAGTGCCTGCCGGACCAGCCGGTGCGTCCGCAACCCGAGGCATCCCGTCGGCGGCGTGGCAGCTGGTGGCTGTGGACCCCGCTGACCGGACTGACGCTGCTGGTGCTGGCCGGTGCGGCGGTGCGACCGGCCGGGCTTCCCGGCGTCGCCGACGCGCTGTGGGCGGTGGCCACCCTGGCGGCGCTGCTGCCGGCGGCCGTGGCGGTGCTGCGGGACCTGCTGCGGCGGCGGTTCGGCGTGGACGTGATCGCCGTGCTGGCGCTGGGCGGCGCACTTGTCGTCGGCGAGTACCTGGCCGGTGCGGTGGTCGCGGTGATGTTGGCCACCGGGCGGACCCTGGAGGCGTACGCGCAGCGCCGGGCGACCCGCGATCTGCGGGCCCTGCTGGAGCGGGCGCCCCGTACCGCCCGGCGGCGCACCGCCGAGGGTGCTGTCGAGGAGGTACCGGTGGACCGGGTGGCGGCCGGTGACCGGTTGCTGGTCGGCCCGGGTGACGTGGTCGCCGTCGACGGTGTCACCGAGAGTGCCGCGACGCTCGACGAGTCGGTGGTCACCGGGGAGTCCCGGCTCGTCGAGCGGGCGGCCGGGGCCCGGGTGGCCAGCGGCGTGGTGAACGCCGGGGCCGCGTTCGGGTTGCGGGCCACGGAGAGCGCCGAACGCAGCACGTACGCCGGGATCGTCCGGCTGGCCGAGGAGGCGACCGCCCGCAGGGCACCGACGGTGCGGCTGGCCGACCGGTACGCCGCCGCCTTCGTGCCGTTCACGCTGGCGCTGGCCGGGCTGGGCTGGGTGCTCTCCGGCGACTTCCTCCGGGCGGTGGCGGTGCTGGTGGTGGCGACACCGTGTCCGTTGCTGCTGGCCACCCCGATCGCCATCGTCTCCGGGTTGTCCCGGGTGGCCCGACGCGGGGTGCTGGTCCGCGACGGCGGTTCGCTGGAGGTCCTGGGCCGGGCGCGCACCCTGCTCGTCGACAAGACCGGGACGCTGACCGCCGGCCGTCCCCGGGTCGCCGACATCGTCGTGGCCCCCGGCGGCGACCCCGACGAGGTGTTGCGGTTGGCCGCCTCGGTGGAGCAGTTGTCCTCGCACGTGTTGGCGGCGGCGCTGGTGCGCGCCGCCGGCGAGCGCGGTCTTCGGCTGGTCACCCCGGCTGAGGTGACCGAGGAGCCGGGCCGGGGGGTGGGCGGGCGGGTGGACGGCCGGCGCGTCCGGGTCGGCCAGTTCGCCGGTGAGTTGCCGCAGTGGGCCGAGCGGGCCAGCCGTCGGGCCGGCGCGGCGGGACACTCGCTGGTCTGGGTGGCCGAGGTGACCGGGCCGCTCGGCGCCGTCCTGCTGGAGGATCCGGTACGCCCCGACGCCCGCCGGACCGTGGCTCGGCTGCGTGCCGCCGGCCTCACCCGGATCGTGATGGTCACCGGCGACCGGCCGGAGGACGCCCGCCGGGTCGCCGACGCGGTGGGCGTCGACGACGTGCTGGCCCGGTGCACGCCGCAGGAGAAGGCCACCCGGGTCCGAGCCGAGGCGGGCCGGGCGGTGACCGTGATGGTGGGCGACGGGGTGAACGACGCCCCGGCGCTGGCGGAGGCCCAGGTCGGCGTCGCGATGGGCGCCACCGGAGCGACCGCCTCGGCCGACGTCGCCGACGCGGTGCTCAGCGTCGACCGCCTCGACCCGCTCGCCGACGCGGTCGAGGTGGCCCGGTACTCCCGTCGGATCGCGGTGCAGAGCGCCACGGTCGGCATGGGGTTGGCGCTGCTCGCGATGGGCTTCGCGGCGGCCGGTCGGCTGCCGCCCGTGGCAGGCGCGTTCCTGCAGGAGGGCATCGACGTGCTGGTGATCCTCAACGCGCTGCGCGCGCTCCGGGGCGGTTCCCGCGGGCCGGCCTGACAGCGGCCGGCCCACGGCGCACCTCAGCGCTCCCTGACCACCGCGACCGGGCAGTGGGCGTGCTGGAGAAGTTGCTGGCTGACCGAGCCGAGCAGCATGCCCCGCAGCCCGCCGCGTCCCCGGGTGCCGACGACGATCAGCTGCGCGTTGCGGCTGGCGTCGACGAGCAGACCGGCCGGCGCGGCGGCGGCGGTCTCGACGGTCACCTCCACCTCGGGGAAGGTGTCCTGCCAGCGGTGCAGTGCCTCGTCCAGCTCGGCACGCTGGTCGGCGAGCGCCGCGTCGCGGGCCTGCTCGCCACGTAGGCTCCACTGGTCGCGTCGCGGCTGCCAGGCGCGCACCACATGCAGCGGTACCCGACGCAGTGCGGCCTGCTCGAAGGCGTAGCCGAGGGCCAGCAGCGAATGCTCCGAGCCGTCCACGCCGACGGCGACGTGCCCGGCCCGGTCGCTCTCGGTGGGCCGGCGACGGACCACCACCACCGGGCAGTGCGCGTGCGCGGTGACGGCGACGGCGGTCGAGCCGGCGAGCAGGCCGGCGAAGCCGCCGTGCCCCCGGCTGCCCAGCACCAGCAGGCCGGCCTGCGTCGACGCCTCCTCCAGGATCAGGGCGGGCGGACCGTCCAGCACCTCGCCGCGTACGTCCAGTCCCGGGTGGGTGGCAGCGGCGTCCGCCGCGGCCTTGCCGACCAGTTCCTCGACCTGCCGGCGGGCCTGCTCGTCGGGCCACATCCCCGGCGTGACGCCCGGACCGACCCAGCCGGCCACGGTCAACCACTCGAAGACGTACGCCAACCGGACCGGCCGGCCGTCGCGGCGGGCCTGACCGAGCGCCCACTCCAGGGCCGCCGCGGCGTCCGGGGAGCCGTCGTAGCCCACCAGGATCTCCGCGCCCGCGCCGTGCTCGCTCATGACGGCCATCTCCTCACCGATTGGTCGGGTCGGTCTCGCGGACCCAGCGCCACTCCGCGACCCGAGGATCGTCCTCGCCGAACCGACGGGTGAAGTCGCGGGCGGACTGACGCGCGTCGGTCATCTCCTGGCGCAGGTGCGCGGCGCGGGCGGCCAGGCCGGGAACCCGGTCGATCACGTCGATCACGAGGTGGAAGCGGTCCAGGTTGTTGAGCATCACCATGTCGAACGGCGTGGTGGTGGTGCCCTCCTCCTTGTACCCCCGGACGTGCAGGTTGTGGTGGTTGGTGCGGCGGTAGGTGAGCCGGTGGATCAGCCACGGGTAGCCGTGGTAGGCGAAGATGATCGGCTTGTCGCGGGTGAACAGCGTGTCGAACTCGGAGTCCGGCAGGCCGTGCGGGTGCTCGGAGTCCGGCTGGAGCCGCATCAGGTCGACGACGTTGATCACTCGTACCTTTAGTTCGGGCAGGTGCTGGTGCAGCAGGTCCGCCGCGGCGAGCGTCTCCAGTGTCGGCACGTCACCCGCGCAGGCGAGGACGACGTCCGGTTCGCTGCCGTCGTCGGTGCTGGCCCAGTCCCAGATGCCCAGGCCACGCCGGCAGTGCGCGACGGCCTCGTCCATGGTGAGCCAGCTGGGCGCGACCTGCTTGCCGGCCACCACCACGTTGATGTAGTGGCGACTGCGCAGGCAGTGGTCCATGGTGGAGAGCAGGGTGTTCGCGTCCGGTGGCAGGTAGACCCGGACGACCTCGGCCTTCTTGTTCATGACGTGGTCGATGAAGCCCGGATCCTGGTGGGAGAAGCCGTTGTGGTCCTGTCGCCAGACATGGCTGGACAGCAGGTAGTTCAGCGAGGCGACCGGCTGCCGCCAGGGGATGCCACGGGTGACCTTCAGCCACTTGGCGTGCTGGTTGACCATCGAGTCGACGATGTGGATGAACGCCTCGTAGCTGGTGAAGATGCCGTGCCGGCCGGTGAGCAGGTAGCCCTCCAACCAGCCCTGGCACAGGTGCTCGGAGAGGACCTCCATCACCCGCCCGTCGGGGGAGAGGTGGTCGTCCCCGTCGACGGTGCCGGCCACCCAGGCCCGGTCGGTGACCTCGAAGGCGGCCTGGAGGCGGTTGGAGGCGACCTCGTCCGGACCGAACAGCCGGAACGTCTGCGGGTTGGCGCTGATCACGTCCCGGACCCACTTGCCGAGTTCGCCGGTGGCGCTGGTGACCGTCGCGCCGGGTCGGGGCACCTCGACGGCGTAGTCGCGGAAGTCGGGCAGGTTCAGGTCGCGCAGCAGCGTGCCGCCGTTGGCGACCGGGTTGGCGCTCATCCGTCGTGGCCCCCGGGGCGGCAGGTCGGCCAGCTCGGCGACGGGCGCGCCGGTGGCGTCGAACAGCTCCTGCGGGCGGTAGCTGCGCAGCCACCTTTCCAGCTCGGCCAGGTGATCCGGGTTGTCGCGGACCTCGGAGAGCGGCACCTGGTGCGCGCGGTAGGTGCCCTCGACCCGCTTGCCGTCGACATCGTGCGGCCCGGTCCAGCCCTTCGGGGTACGCAGCACGATCATCGGCCAGCGCGGGCGTTCGACGGTCCCGCCGGAGCGGGCGTGGCGCTGGATCTCGGCGATCTCGTCGAGCGCACGGTCCAGGGTGGCCGCCAGGGTCTGGTGCACCACGGCGGGATCGTCGCCGGCCACCACGTACGGCTGGTAGCCCTGGCCCCGCATCAGGTCGAGCAGGTCGGACTCGGGAATGCGGTCCAGCACCGTCGGGTTGGCGATCTTGTATCCGTTGAGGTGCAGGATGGGCAGCACCGCGCCGTCGCGGGCGGGGTTGAGGAACACGTTGGACAGCCAGCTGCCGGCCAGCGGGCCGGTCTCCGCCTCGCCGTCGCCGATCACGCAGGCGACCAGGAGGTCGGGGTTGTCGAAGGCGGCGCCGTAGGCGTGACTGAGCGCGTACCCCAGCTCGCCGCCCTCGTGGATCGAACCCGGCACCTCCGCGGCGACGTGGCTCGGGATGCCGCCGGGGAAGGAGAACTGGCGGAACAGCCGGGCCATGCCGGCCTCGTCGCGACCGATGTCGTGGTAGAGCTCGCTGTAGGTGCCTTCGAGCCAGGTGTTAGCCACCAGCGCCGGTCCGCCGTGTCCGGGCCCGGTGATGTAGATGGCGCTCAGGTCCCGCGCCACGATGGCCCGGTTCAGGTGGGCGTAGATCAGGTTCAGTCCGGGAGAGGTGCCCCAGTGCCCGAGCAGGCGGGGCTTGACGTGCTCGGGGGCCAACGGTTCGCGCAACAGGGGATTGTCCAGCAGGTAGATCTGCCCGACGGTGAGGTAGTTCGCCGCCCGCCAGTAGGCGTCCAGCCGGCGCAGTTCGTCATCGGTCAGGGGGCTTCGCAGGTCTACAGCGGTGTCCATACTGCTTGAGCCTCTCGCGGGTCGGTGAATCTCGCATCCGCAACGCGGTTTCCTCTGTCAGCTTCGCGGAATCGGCGATCCTGGATCAGGGCCGTTGGTCCCGCCGGCCCGGGTGTCACGACCCGTCCGGGTCCGGTGTGTCGGTCACGCCACGGATCACCAGTACGGGGGACGGCGCGTGGTAGAGCAGTGACTGGCTGACCGCGCCGAGCATCCCGCGCAGCGGCTCCTCGCCCCGGGCGGCTACCACCACCAACTGCGCCGAGCGGGACTGGTCGACCAGCACGTCACCGGGCTCGCCCCGGATGACGTGGCACTCGACGGCGGCGTCGGGATGGTCGGCCCGATGCCGGGACACCGTCTCGTTGAGCCGTTCGGTGGCCTCCTCGACGACGCCGTCGGCGTCGACCACCCAGACCGCCAGCAGCCGAGCGCCGTGCCGGATGGCGCAGGTGAGCGCCCAGTCCAGTGCCATCTCGCCGGAGGCCGAGCCGTCGATGCCGACCAGGACCGGCCCGGAGGGTGGTGGTTCCCGCCGGGCGACCAGCACCGGGCACTCGGCGCGGGCGGCCACCTGCACGGCCGGACTGTCCGCCGGTATGCAGCGGTCGCAGTGGGCCATACCTCCGTCGCCGACCACCACCAGGAAGGCGGTCTCCGATCGGCGGACCAGGTTCGCCACCGCCGAGCCCTCGGCGATCTCGGCGGTGACCGGCACGCCCGGCTCGTTCGCGTTGGCCGCCGCGGTCGCCTCGGCGATCAACTTTTCGGCGTGGGCCCGGGAACTGGAGACCGCGGGTGCGTCGAAGGCCGCCCAGTTGAAGGCGTGCAGCAGGTGCAGTCCGCGTCCGTGGGCGGCGGCGACCCGGGCGGCGAGGCGGGCCACCGGCAGGGCGTCCTCCGGACCGACGCCGACGAGCACCGGCGCCTCGCTGGCTGCGGCCATCCGCATCACCCCCGCAGCTTCCGCACTCGGCCTGCTGTTGAGGCTAGTCGCGCCGGTGCTGCTCCGGGGCGTGATCGCCGCACCGCCGGTGGGTGGTCAGGACGCCGGCCGGGCCCGGACCACGACCGCACTGGCGTTGTCGGCCCCACCGGCGTCCAGCGCGGCGCGCAGCAGGGTCCGGACCGCGTCCGCCGGCTCAGACCGGATGAGGGCCTCCCGCATCACGTGGTAGCTGACCTGGTCGCTCACCCCGTCGGTGCAGAGCAGCCAGGTGTCGCCGGGACGCACGGTCACGGCCAGCAGGTCGGCATCCGGTGCGGCCGGGTGGCCGGCGTAGCGGGTGAGCTGGTACCGGGCCCGGGCGGCGGCGGGAGAGTCGGTCGGGTACCAGCCGTGCAGCACCCCCAGCCAGGCGACGGTGTGGTCGGTGGTGACCAGTTCCAGCAGGTCGCCGCGGAGCCGGTAGGCCCGGGAGTCACCCAACTGGACCACCCAGCCCTGGCCGCCCTGCGGCTCGACGACCAGACCGGTGAGGGTGCAGCCGGTCAGCTGGGGGCTACCTCGGCCAGCCTCGAGTACGGCGGTCTGGACCGCGCCGGCAACGGCGCGGAGCCGGTCGGCCCCGATCTCGGGCCACGCCTCGCGGACGAGCGCGGCGAACGTCGGTACCGCGGCGGTGCCGGCGCGACGGCTGCCCGCACCGTCGCCCATCCCGTCGGCCACCACGACGAAGGGAAGCGCGGGATCGACGTGCAGGACGTCGTAGTTGTCGCGGTACCGGTTGCCGACCACGCTGCCGCCGGCCATCTCGAGGGTCAGGTCGGTGAGTGTGAAACGGCTTGCCTGGTAGTCCGCGTCCTGGTTCACCGGGCCTCCAACCGACGGCTGGCGCGGAACGCCCGCGCGGCCACGACCCTAGTGAAGGGGAACCACACCCGGGTGTCAACCGGGGTTGACGCTCGCCGGATGTCAATGTAGGTTGACACCATGAGTCAGGCGACGGAACTCGCGGCCGCGGCCGGCAGCACGGACCCCCGGGTCGGCCTGCGTGCCGTCCGCGCCCTGCGCCGGCTGCTCGAACGGCTTGAGGTGGTCCAGGTCGACAACGCCCGACGGCAGGGCTGGTCGTGGCAGGAGATCGCCGACGCGCTCGAGGTCAGCCGGCAGGCGGTGCACAAGAAGCACGCCGGGCGACCGGCGGTCGATTCCTCCTGGGAGGCGTGATGTTCGAACGATTCACCGACCGTGCCCGCGAGGTGGTGCGACGGGCCCGCGAGGAGGCCCGCGCCGAGGGCCAACGGCCGGTCGGCACCGAGCACCTTCTGCTGGCCGTCCTCGCTGACGGGGACGGCCTGGCCGCCCGGGTGCTCCGCGACGCGGGTGTCACCGCGGACGACCTGCGCGAGCGGATCCGCCGCCACACCGCGACCGGGGGCAGCGGCCTGGGCGAGGCCGACGCGGCGGCGCTGCGTGAGATCGGCATCGACCTGGCCGCCATCGTCACCCGGATCGAGGAGTCGTTCGGCAAGGACGCCCTCCGCGAGGCGGTGCCGGCACCGCGCCGCCGATGGGGCCGGCGACGGCCGACCGGTGGTCCGTTCTCCGCCCGCTCGAAGAAGGCGCTGGAGCTGTCGCTGCGCGAGGCGATCCGGCTGCGGCACCGCCACATCGGCACCGAGCACATCCTGCTCGGCCTGCTGCGGGAGGGAAACGGCCTCGCCGCACTGGCGCTCACCGAGGCCGGGGTCGACCTGACCGACGTACGCCACCGCGTAGAACGCGCCCTCCGCACCCCCGCCTAACCGCCCCACCCTCCCGCCCCTCCCGCGCCCCCCGCCCCTCTCCCGCGATCTTGCACTTTCGGTCGCCGTTATGCGGCTCTTGTCGGCATATGCACCGACGAAAACTGCAAGATCGCTGGTGGGAGGTGGTGGTGGGGGTGGGTGGCGGGAGGGAGGACGGTGTCGGGTCGCTGAACGGGGCACGGTGCTGCACACTGACGCGGTGGAAGCTGGACGGGACGAAGGGCCGCTGCGCAGCGCGGTGGTGGTCAATCCGGTCAAGGTGACCGATCTCGACGCGTTGCGCCGGACCGTCGGCGACACGCTCGACGCGGCCGGCTGGCCGGAACCGCTGTGGTTCGAGACCACGCCCGACGATCCCGGTCGTGGGCAGACCGAGAAGGCGCTCGCCGCCGGGGTCGACGTGGTCTTCGCCTGCGGCGGCGACGGTACGGTGATGGCCTGCGTCGACGCTCTGGTCGGCACCGAGGTGGCGCTCGCCGTGCTGCCCCAGGGCACCGGCAACCTGCTCGCCGCCAACCTGGGGCTCTCCGACGAACTGCCCGCCGGGCTGGCGGTGGCCATCGAGCGTGGTCGTCGCCTGCTCGACGTCGGTGCGGTGGACGGGCACCACTTCGCGGTGATGGCCGGCATGGGTTTCGACGCCCAGATGCTCGATGCCACGAGCGAGACCACCAAGCGCCGGATCGGCTGGCCCGCGTACGTGGTCGGGGCGGCACGACACCTGCGGGACCGGCCGATGCGGGTGTCGATCCGGCTGGACGACCAGCCGCCGTTGCGCCGCCGCGCCCGTTCGGTGCTGGTCGCCAACGTCGGTCGGCTCCAGGGCGGGGTGACCCTGCTCACCGAGGCGGAGCCCGACGACGGGTACCTCGACGTCGCCGTGCTCACCCCGCGCACGCTGCGGCACTGGCTCACCCTCGGCTGGGCGGTGCTGCGCCGTCGCGACCGGGTGCCGCGGATGGAGGTGTACCGCGCCCGTCGAGTGGAGATAACCAGCAACCGGAGCCAGCCTCGGGAACTGGACGGCGACCTGATCGAACCGGGTAGCCAGCTGCGGGTGCAGATTCGGCGGCGGGCGTTGTGGCTGTGCGTACCGCGGCCGGAGCAGGCGCCCGACCTGGCCGAGGACGCGTCGGCCGCCGCCGAGCGCGGCGAACGCCTCGTCGAGGAGGGCCGGGGTGAGCGCGAGGAGTGAGCTTGCGAGCCCCGCAGTCGCGAACGGAGGGCTGGTCGGGTGAGCGCGAGGAGTGAGCTTGCGAGCCCCGCAGTCGCGAACGGAGGGCTGGTCGGGTGAGCGCGAGGAGTGAGCTTGCGAGCCCCGCAGTCGCGAACGAGAGGGTCGCTCGGTGAGCAGCACCAGGATCGTGCCGGAGACCCGGCTGATGTCCGACGAACAGCTCTGCGCCGACCATGCCTGGCAGACGCTGCGCCGGGAGGGCGGCTGGCACCTGTTGCGTGACGCGTTCACCCGGTTCCGCTACGGCGACGGGTTCAGCCACTCCCGTGCCTTCGCGTTTCAGCTCTGCCTGGCCGTGGTGCCGTTCCTGATCGCCCTCACCGGGCTGATCTCCGAGCTGGGCGTGGCCGAGGGCGGGGAGGTGGTCGCCGACACGGTGCTGGCGTTGACCCCCGGCACCAGTGACCAGATGGTCGCCGAGCTGCTCGGCGGGGGCGACGACGCGGGCGCCGAGCGGGTCGAGGAGACCGGCGAGGTGGCGCTCACCCTCGGTCTGATCACCGGCTTGGTGGCGCTGACCAGCACGATGGCCCAGATCGAGCGGGGCGCCAACCGGATCTACGGTGTCGAACGGGACCGTCCGGCGCTGTGGAAGTACCTGCGGGCGGCCGTGCTCGCCGTCACCGCCGGTCTCCCGGCACTGGCCGGGTTCCTCATCCTGGTCGGTGGTGGGCCGATGGGCGACTCGGTGGAACGCCACTACTCCTGGGGTGATGTCGCCGGGACGGTGTGGGACGTGGCGCGTTGGCCGCTCAGCCTGGGCCTGACGGTGCTCGCCGTCGCGGTGCTGTTCCGCCACGCGCCCCGCCGTCACCAGCCCGGCCTGTCCTGGCTGTTGTTCGGTGCCGGCATCGCGACCACCATGTGGTGGCTGGCCAGTCTTCTGCTCGCCGGGTACGTGCGGTTCAGCGACGACTTCGGACAGACCTACGGTGCGCTGGCCGGGATCATGGCGCTGCTGCTCTGGGCGAACCTCACCGGCATGGCGTTGTTCGGTGGGCTCTCGTTCGCGGCGCAACTGGAGGCGGTACGCATCGGCGTGCAGGAGCCGGCGAAGCCGGACCTGTGGGAGCCGAACGTACAGCGGGTACCGGTGCACGACACCGGCGAGATGACCGCACTCTGACCCGCCCGGTCGCCGGGTGTACCGCGGCGGCGGATCGGGTACTGCGCCACGCCAGAAGCGAAGGAGGCTGCCGTGGGCGCGGTCAGGGACGTACTGCGACGACCCCTGGGACATTTCACCGAGCGTACGCTCGCCGGTCTGGCGCTCGTGCTCGGTGCCGGGGTGGGCTTCGGGTTGCTGCTGGTGCTGGTCCGGGTGCGGTGGTCGCCGCTGTACGACGTGGACCACGGCGTGGCGCAGTGGCTCAACGACCAGGTGTCACCGATCGGGCCCCTGGTGACGGTGCTCAACGCCATCACCGACCTCGGTGGCCGGGCGGTCATCATCTGGTTGGTGACGGTCGCCGTGGTCGGGTTGCTGATCCGCCGGCAGGGTCGCCTCGCGGTGTTCCTGATCGTCACCGGCGTGGGCGCGCTGATCCTCGACCCGTCGCTCAAGACGCTCGTCGACCGGTTGCGTCCCGAGGTGGAGGTGCCGATCGGCGCGTACGCGGGGCAGAGCTTCCCCAGCGGTCACGCCCTCGGGTCGATGGTGGCCTACGGCGCGTTGCTGCTGGTGTTCCTGCCGGCGATGGCACCCCGCTGGCGCCGGCCGGCGATGGCCCTGGTCGCCACCGTCATCTTCCTGATCGGGTTCACCCGGGTGGCGCTCGGCGTGCACTTCCTCTCCGACGTGATCGGTGCCTGGCTGCTCGGCGCGGCCTGGCTGGGCGTCACCGCGTACGCCTTCCGGTTGTGGCGGTTGGAGCGGGGGCGGCCCGCGGCGCCGTTGACCGAGGGGTTGGAGCCGGAGGCCGGGCAGGAGGTGGCGCCCGCGCCGGACGAGGAGAAGCTGCTGCCGCACGCCCGGGCCGGTGTCGCCGAGATCATCGTCGGCTGGGTGCTGGTGTTCGGCGCCCTCTACGGCTTCGGCATGTTCGTCAGCTACCACGCCGACAACACCTTCCTGGCCAGCCTCGACGAGACGGTGCCGCTCTGGTTCGCCGAGCGGCGTACCCCGGCGCTCGACGATTTCAGCTGGTGGTGGAGCAAGGTCGGCGACACCCACGCCATCCTGGCGATCTCGCTGGTCTTCTGCCCGTTGGTGCTGGCGATCTGGCGGCGGTGGCGGCCGGTGCTGTTCGTGGCGTTGACCATGTTCGGCGAGTTGACCCTCTTCCTGGCCAGCGCCGCGGCGGTGGACCGGCCGCGCCCGCCGGTGGAGAACCTGGACGGCCCGATGCCGACCTCGTCGTTCCCGTCCGGGCACATCGCCGCCACACTCTGCATCTGGGTGGCGATCGCCGTGATCGTCTTCCCCCGTACCGACCGGTGGTGGCGGTGGGTCTTCGTGGCGCTCGCCGTGGTGATGCCGGTCGGGGTGGCGGTCTCCCGGATGTACCGGGGCATGCACCACCCGACGGACTTCATGGGCGCGATCCTGCTCACCACGCTCTGGATCGGGCTGCTGTACTGGGTGGTACGGCCCAACGAGGACGTCCGGCAGGGCAACCAGCCGGCCATCGAGTCGGAGGACGTGGACACCCTCGACGACGAGCTGGCCCGGGCCGGCCGGCCCGGCTGAGCCGCCCGTGTTGCGGGTGATGACCTGGAACATCCGCACCGGCGGCCGGGACCGTGGCGGTCCGGACCGGCGCGAGCTGGTGGCCCGGGTGATCGCCCGGCAGCGGCCGGACGTGCTCGCGTTGCAGGAGCTGGGTGGTCTCGACGTCGCGGGTTTCGCCGGCGGCGTCGGGCTCCGGCCGTACCTGGCCCGTTCCTGGCTGGGGCAGCCGGTCGCGGTGCTGGTGCGGGCGGCGTGGCCGGTGCTGGCCGCCGCACCGGTACGTCGGCCGTTCCACCACGCGGCCCAACGTGTGGTGGTGGGCACCGACGCCGGTCCGCTGACGGTGCTCGGCACCCACCTCGACCCGTACTGGGGCATCCGACGGCTGGTCGAGGCGGGGTGGGCGGCCGGCGCCGTGCGTACCGGCCGGGACGGCCTGGCGCTGCTCGCCGGTGATCTGAACACCCTCGACCCGTACGCCGAGCACGCCGACCGGGTGGGTCGGCTACCGGCCGGGTACCGGCGTCGGCATCTGCGTCGGGACGGGCGGACGGTGGAGACCCGCGCGGTGGCCCGGCTGCTCGCCGCCGGGCTGGTGGATCTCGGCGCCGACGCCGGCCCCACCGTGCCGACCGCCCACGGTGGCGCCGAGTTCGCCGACATGCGCCTGGACTACCTGCTCGCCACCCCCATCCTGGCCACCCACCTCACCCACGTGGAGGTGGTCCGCACCCCCCACACCGACCACGCCTCCGACCACTACCCCCTGCTGGCCGAGTTCGCCCTCACCCCACCCACCGCGCGTTGACCAAGAGGTTCTGGTCCCGACACGCCGACGTCAGAGACCAGAACCTCTTGATCAACACCGGTGGAGGTCACAGGAGCAGGTTGAGCAGCACGGTCAGGACGATCGAGGCGAGGATGGAGAAGAGGACCATCAGGAGGCAGCCGACGCCGCCGCCGGCGGGGCGGATCTCCGTGTTACCGATGCGCATCGATCACTCCTCGTCGTTCACAGGTCACGCAGTCGGGGCAGCAGTTCGTCCTGCGCCCAGTCCAGGAACATCGGTTGGGTGTCGCCGCCGACCTGGACCAGGGCCACGTGGGTGAAGCCGGCGTCGACGAACTTCTTGAACGCCTCCACGTGCTTGTCGACGTCCGGGCCGCAGGAGAGTTCGGCGGCCACGTCCTCCTCGCGGACGCCGCGGGTGGCCGCCGCGAAGGAGTCGGTGTCGGGCAGGTCGGTGTTCACCTTCCAGCCCAGTCCGAACCAGCGGAACTGATCGTGGGCGATCTTGCGGCACTCGGCCTCGTCCGGTCCGTAGCAGATCGCCACCTGACCGTAGCGTGGGCGTCCGGCCCCGCCGGCCTGCTCGTACATCTCGACCAGGTGCGGCTCCGGATCGGTGGCGATCATGCCGTCGGCGTACTCGGCGGCCAGGGTCGCCGACTGCCGGCCGGAGGCGGCCACCGCCATCGGCACCGGAGTGTCCGGGCGGTCCCAGAGGTAGGCGTCCGGCACGTCGAAGTGGTTGCCGGAGAAGGTCAGCGTCTCGCCGTTCAGCAGCGGACGGATGATCTGCAACGCCTCCTCGAACATCTCGTGCCGCTGCTGCACGTGCGGCCAGCCGCCCACCACGTGCTCGTTGAGGTTCTCCCCGGCACCGAGGCCGAGGGTGAACCGTCCGTCGGAGAGCACCCCCAGCGTGGCCGCCTTCTGCGCCACCACCGCCGGGTGGTAACGACGGATCGGGCAGGTCACGAAGGACATCAGCGCCGCCCGCGAGGTGGCGTGCGCGACCGCGCCCAGCACCGACCAGGCGTACGGGGAGTGCCCCTGCGACTCCAGCCAGGGGTAGTAGTGGTCGGACATGACGAGGTGGTCGAAGCCGGCCGCCTCGGCCCGTACGGCGTGGTCGACGAGTTCCTTCGGACCTGCCTGCTCGCACATCAGGGTGTAGCCGATGCTGACCATTGACGTCTCCTTCGTGGCGAGGGCGGGTCATTCCGGATACCCCGGCCCGGATCGGTCAACCCCTGTTCGATGCTTGACGATGCGCCCGGCCGGTGCCTACCGTTGTCTGAACCGGTTCAGATGCCGGCGTGGTGTACGTCCTGTGGTGGGGATGTCCGCCCCCGTGACGACTCGGTGTCTCCTGGGTCGTCACGGGCAGCCGGCGTACTGAACCGGTTGCTTTCGTCATCCCATCGGCATACGCTGATGCCTCGCCGGGTCTGAACGCGGCTGTCGGGCTGCAGCCGCGCACCTGCCACTCACCGCACCCCCTGGGCACGGGGGAGACACCTCCTGCGAGGATTGCATGAGAAAACTGTTCGCGGCCGTCGGCGCCGTCCTGCTGGCGACCGTCGCCGCAGTGTTCGCCTTCGGACCTTCGGCCCACGCCGCCGCCGGCTTCACGGTCAGCAACGGACGGCTCTACGACGCCAACGGCAACGAGTTCATCATGCGTGGGGTCAACCACGCGCACACCTGGTACCCGAACCAGACCAGTTCCTTCGCCGACGTCAAGGCCCTCGGCGCCAACTCGGTGCGGGTCGTGCTCTCCAGCGGCGACCTGTGGACCCGGAACAGCGCCAGCGACGTGTCGAACGTGATCCAGCTCTGCAAGGCCAACCGGCTGATCTGCGTGCTGGAGGTGCACGACACCACGGGGTACGGCGAGCAGAGCGGGGCGGTCAGCCTGGACCGCGCGGTCGACTACTGGCTCAGCATCGCCGGTGCGCTCAACGGTCAGGAAGCGTACGTCATCGTCAACATCGGCAACGAGCCGTACGGAAACCAGAACTACTCGTCGTGGGCAACCGACACCGCCAACGCGATCCGTCGGCTGCGCACCGGCGGCCTCACGCACACCATCATGGTGGACGCGCCGAACTGGGGTCAGGACTGGTCCTTCACCATGCGCGACAACGCGCCCACGGTGTTCAACGCCGATCCGGCCGGCAACACGGTCTTCTCGATCCACATGTACGGCGTCTTCGACACCGCCGCCGAGATCAGCGACTACCTGGGCCGGTTCCGCAGCCGTGGCCTGCCCATCGTGGTCGGCGAGTTCGGGCACAACCACTCCGACGGCAATCCCGACGAGGACGCGATCCTCGCCTACACCCAGGCCAACGGCATCGGCTGGCTCGGCTGGTCGTGGAGCGGCAACAGCGGTGGCGTGGAGTACCTCGACATGGCCACCAACTTCAACCCGAACCAGCTGACCAGTTGGGGTGAGCGGTTGTTCAACGGCACCAACGGCATCCGGCAGACCGCACGGCAGGCAAGCGTCTACGACTCGACCCCGCCGACCTCGCCGCCGCCGTCGACGCCGCCCCCGTCCACGCCGCCCCCCTCGACTCCGCCGCCGTCGACGCCGCCCCCGTCGACCCCGCCGCCGAGCGCCGGTTGCACGGCGACCTACTCGATCACCGGGCAGTGGCAGGGTGGCTTCCAGGGCGACGTGCGGGTGACCGCCGGCTCCACCGCCATCAACGGCTGGACGGTGCGCTGGACGTACGCCAACGGACAGACGGTGACCCAGTCCTGGAACACGACGATCTCCAGCAGCGGGTCCACCGTGACCGCCCGCAACGTCTCCTACAACGGCCGCCTCGGCGCCGGGGCCAGCACCAACTTCGGCTTCCTCGGCAGCTGGACCGGGACCAACTCGGCTCCTGCGGTGAGCTGCACCGCGAGCTGAGCTCGCACCGTCGATGGCCGGGCCCGCACGGGCCTGGCCACCGCTGTGCCGTGGTCCAGGTGGAAAGGGCTCAGTCGGGTTCGCCGGAGCTGCGCGAGAGTGCCGGCCAGTCGGCGTCCGGGACCGCACCCGGGGCGCACCGGGATCGCCGGTTTTTCAGCGACCTCACAGCCCGGGTCGATAGGGTGCGCTGGTCCGCGTCCGCTCCCACAATGGAGTACGGGCACCAGACCCCGCAGGAGTACCCAATGGTCTTCAAGAAGATGCTGAGCGCGTTGGGCGTGGGCGGTCCCAGCGTGGACACCGTCCTGGCCAACCCGAACACCAGACCCGGACTCGCCCTCGACGGCCAGGTCAACCTGCTCGGCGGGGACGCGGCGGCGGACATCGAACAGATCGCCGTCGGACTGGTCGCCCGGGTCGAGGTCGGCGAGCACGCCGGTGTGATGGAGTTCCACCGCCAGGTGGTCAGCGGGCCACTGCAACTCGCGGCGAAGCAGACGCTGTCCATCCCGTTCCAGCTGCCGCTGCCCTGGGAGACGCCGATCACCGCGGTCTACGGCCAGCGTCTGCACGGGATGGCCCTCGGGCTGCGTACCGAGTTGGCGATCGCCCGCGCCGTCGACAAGGGCGATCTGGACGAGATCAACGTGCACCCGCTGCCGGTGCAGGAGCGCATCCTGGAGGCGTTCCTCCAGCTCGGCTTCCGGTTCAAGAAGGCCGACCTGGAGCGTGGGCTGATCCACGGGGTGCAGCAGACCCTGCCGTTCTACCAGGAGATCGAGTTCTTCGCCGCACCGCAGTACGCGCAGACCATCAACGAGCTCGAACTGACCTTCGTCACCAACCCGCACGGCGTGGACGTGGTGCTGGAGTGCGACAAGCGCGGCGGTTTCCTGGCACCCGGGCACGACGTCTTCGGCCGCTACCAGGTCGCGCACTCCGACGCGGAGCGCTCCGACTGGGTGCAGGTGGTCGACGGCTGGTTGCAGGAGACGATCGGCCGCTTCGGTGCCCTGCGCGCTCAGGCGTTCGGCCCGCACGGCTACGGCGGCGGGCAGAAGTTCGGCCACCCGCACCAGCGCCACGGCTCCGGCATGGGTGGCGTGGTGGCCGGCGCCGCGCTCGGTGCCGCCGGTGGCATGCTCGCCGGCCACATGATCGGCAACGCCTTCGAGGGGGCCGAGGACGAGGTGAGCGAGGTCGCCGGTGACTTCGGTGGCGACTTCGGCGGGTTCGAGGAGTTCTAGGCACGACGGGACGGTGGCCCTTCGGGAGCGGATCCCGAAGGGCCACCGTGCGTGTGCGGGCCGGTCGAGGCCCCGCGTTCGCGGGGTCACCGTCCCCGCTTACGCTCCTCACCGGAACGCTTCGCGCTGCCGGCCTTGGCCAGACCACGGCTACCCAGGTAACCGAGGGTCAGCAGGGTGATGAAGAACCACGCCTGGCCGGGGTTGTTCAGGTTCAGCCCGTACGAGCTGGTGCCACGCCAGAAGGCGGCGATGACCACGGCGGTGACGGCAGCGGCGTAGATCCAGAACTCGGTGGTCAGGAACGCCTGCTTCGTCTCCGTACCCGGTGCCGGCATCGGCTCCCGGTGCCCGTCCTGCATCATCGGCATCTGGCGGGTCGGTGCCTCCTGCATGGCCGCGCGGTTCTGCATGTCCTGCGCCGGGCGGTTCATCGGCCTGGTAGATGCAGCCTGCGTGCTCATCTGTCCTCCTCAGGATTGATGAGTCGTAACCTGCGACCCTCGCCCCGCTACCGCGTGTCGGCCACGGCACGGTTCGCGCACTTGGCGGGGGCACCCCGCGTCTACCCCCGGCGACGGGGGCAGTAACGCCGACCCGATCCGCGATTCCCGCCGTTGGCGCGGGCGACGCCGAGCTGCCGCGTCGCCCGCGCTCAGGCTCACCGCAGGCCGTTGCGGACGGCCACAGCGACCAGCAGATCCGGGTCGTCGGTGATGATGCCGTCGACCCCGAGGTCGATCACCCGCTGCATCACGGTCGCGTCGTTGACGGTGTAGGGAATCACCTTCAGGCCGTACCGGGCCTGCAGGGTGCGTACGTCCGGTCCGTGGAAGTACGTCGGGTCCTGCCGCAGGTACCAGTCGGGGTGGGTGACCGAACCCTGCGCCGGGTCGTGCACCTGCCAGTTCGCCGACACGGTCGAGGCACCGGCCGCCCGGGTGAGGCGGCCCAGGTCCCGGTACTTCCACCAGTCCAGCCCGGCGGTCCACGGGCTCCGCACCGACCGGTCGCCGTACACCGCCCGCAGTGAGCACTCATCCGCCAGCCCGGCACACTCCGCCGGCCCGTACTGCCAGACCAGGGCGACCGTCTCGATCCGCCGGTCGAGGCGCCGGGCGTAGGTGATGGTGCGCCAGTCGAAGGACTGGACGGTGACCCGGCCGGTGAGGTCGGCGCGCTGCACGGCGGTGACCAGCTTGCGGGTGAAGCTTCGGTACGGCTCGGTGTCGTCCACCAGCGGGCTGATCTTCGTCTCGATGTTGAACCGGATGTCCGTCCGGCCACTGGCCTTCACCAGCGCGAAGACCTCCTCCAGGGTGGGGATCCGGGCACCCGGGGCCGGCACCTGCTCCGGCATGTCGGCGGCGGTCCTCGTACCACAGTCGAGGGTCTTGAGCTGCGCGAGAGTCAACGAGTGCACCAGCCTGCCCACGTACGGGAACTGCGGGTCACCCGGCCGCACGGGTGCGGTGTCGAGGCAGTGCGAGCCGTTGACGGTGCGGTCGTGCAGCACCACCAGCCGGCCGTCGGCGGTCACGCCGGTGTCCAGCTCCAGGGTGGAGATCGCCGGGTTGGCCAGGGCGTTGGCGAAGGCGGGCAGGGTGTTCTCGGGTCGGGTCGCCCGGCCGCCACGGTGGGCCTGGATGTCGAACGGCGACGCGTACGCCCGGGGCAGCCGGTGGCCGCGCTGCGCGAGCAGCGTGCGCAGCCGGTCCGGGTAGTCGGTGATGATGCCGTCCACCCCGTCGTCGATCAGCTTGGCCATGGTCGGCACGTCGTTCACCGTCCACGGGATCACCCGGATCCCGTTGCGGTGCGCGTGGGTCACCATCTCCCGCGTCACGTACGGCCGGTAGCCGGGGTCGGTGACGGTGCCGTTCTGCGGGAAGCCGTGCACCGGCGAGAAGGCGGTGACGCCGAGGCTGCGGATCGCCCGGATCGGGTCGCCACCGAAGTCGTCGATGTCCAGCCCACCCAGCCACGGGGAGGTGCCCGGCTGCCCCACCTGGAGGAAGTCGTAGTTGGTCAGCGCGACCAGCGGCAGCCGGGGCTCGACCTGACGCATCCGCTTCAGCGCGCCCCAGTCGAAGCTCTGGATGGTCACCTGCCGCAGCAGCCCGGCGGCCCGGATCTCTGTCGCGGTGACCTGGACGAACTGTTCCCGTGGGGCGGTCTCGCTCGGCGCTCCCGCCTCGACCTTGGTCTCGATGTTGAGCGTCACGTCGTGCGCCCGGTACCGCTTCACCAGGGCGAAGACCTCGCTCAGCAGCGGCATCCGCGCGTCCGGCACGGCGAGCTGCCCGGGCCGGTCCGGCAGCGTGCGGGAGCCGCAGTCGAGGGTGCGTACCTGCGCCAGGGTCAACGTGTTGACGTACTTCCCGACGTACGGGAACTCGGGGTCACCGGGTACGACCGGGGCGGTGTCGGTGCACTTCGCGGCGCTGACCCGCCGGTCGTGGGTGACCACGGCCCGTCCGTCCTCGGTGATCTGAACGTCCAGTTCGAGGGTGCTCACCCCGAGCTGGAGGGCGTTGCCGAACGACGCGAGCGTGCTCTCCACCCGCAGTCCGAGCCCGCCCCGGTGGGCCTGCAGGTCGAAGTCCCGGTCCGGGCGCTGATGTGCCGGGGCAGGCGCCGCCAGCATGGTCGTCACTGTCGTCGCGGCCAGGGCCACGACGGCGGTACGGCGTACGGTGCGCACGCTGTCCTCTCCCTCCTGCGGGGATCTCCCGCCGAATCCGCTGCACAGCATCGGCAGCGGGCACGGCGGGCAGGCAAGCGCAGTGCGACGGTCGGGTGAACCGGCGGTGCGGGTTTGCCGCGCCGGTCACCGGGCACGCACCGAGACCGACCCTTCTGCGAGGTGATGGATCGTGCGTGAGGACGAGATGCGACAGGACGCCGCCCGCCGGGCCGAGGAGCGGATCACTGGCGGCGTGTACGGCGAAGGTGCCCTCGACGAGGTGACAGTGCCGCCGACCGACGTGGAGAGCCAGTTGCAGCGCGAGGACCCGGACGATCCGGCCGACGTGCCGATCGACCCGACCGTGCTGCGCGACGGCGGGCCGACCCGTGGCCAGGGCGCGATCACCACGACCGGCGGCACCGCCGGCCCGGCCAGTGCCCGACGGGTGGCCCGCCAACCGGAGCGCCACCGAGGCAAGGTCGCTCCGACCACCACCGGTGACGCCACCACCGGCGGCATGAGCACCCCGCCCGGCGGCACCACAAGCGACCAGTCCACCCCCGCCACCCACCTGGGCAGCTTCGAGTAACCCCACCCACCCACCCACCCACCCAGCCATCCACCCACCCACCCGCCCAGCCCGGTTGATCAAGAAGTTTTGGTCGGATCTTGAGTTCAAAACCGACCCAAACGAGGTGAAAAACGCGGGGGGGGTGGGTGGGGGGGGGGGGGTGGGGGGGGGCGGGGA
>NZ_JBAGKI010000074.1:0-25760 GCF_036689795.1 Micromonospora palythoicola
CGGTCGTGTTCGAGGTGACCCCGGGGCAGACGGGCCCGCAGGCGGACAACGTCCGTCCGCTCTGACCCGCCGGGTCCCGCGGGGCTGAGCGCCCGGCGGTGCGTGGCGGCCGGTACCGGCCGCCACTCGTCGGGGCGTCCCCTCAGGCCGCCAGCCGCCGACTCAACTCACTGACGACCTGTTCCGCCACGGTGGGCGGAATCGCGGCCGCGATCTCCTGCGGGGAGAGACCGGCCAGCACCCCGGTGACGATCGCCTGCTCGTCGGTGAAGTCCCGGTTCATCAGTGAGTTCACCGTGCTCTGCAGCGCGGTGAGCTGGGCACCGATGCTGCGCAGCGTCGGGTGGGAGACCTGGAAGTCGGGGTCCGTGTGGTCCTCGCCCATGGTTGTCCGGGTGTAGGTCTGCCCGATCGGGTTGCGTCCGTCCAGCACGGTGAGGTTGCGGTGGACGGTCCTGAGCCAGTTGTGCTCCTCGGGTGTCATCTCGTTCTCCCCCTCCTCGGGGTTCAGCAGTCCGATGGTGGTCAGGTAGCGGCGGAACAGGGGCCGCTGGTCGCGGTTCGCCTTGATCGAGTCCCGGAAGAAGCTGAAGTGGGTGTGCCACAGGTGGGACCGGTCGCCGGTGCTGCGTCGACCGAGCCGGTCCCAGCGCCGGACCACGTTGCCGTCCGGCGAATAGATGATCTCGCGGATGTCCCGGGTGTCCGGGGCGTTGGCGACGCACTGCGCCACGCACCAGGTCGAGAACGTGAACAGGTCGTGGGTACGGCCGCCGGAGTTGAGCCGGAACGTCCCCACGTCCAGGGCGGCGGCGTCGAGGGTCAGTCCGTTGCGGTCGCGGGGCGACTCCACCACCGAGTAGTCGTTGGTGACGACCCGGTCCGACCCGCAGTGGTAGCCCCCTCGGTGGTTGGCGTCACCGACGATGCCGACCTCGTTGGGTTCGAGGTCCGCATCGCGGCTGCGGTTGGGGTCACGGTCGAGATGATCAAGCAGCAGACGACGAACGGCGAGAAGATTTGCCGGTGCCCGCGTCATGGATCCCCCTTCGCTTACTCGTCGGGGACCAGGCACGACAGTGACACCGCGTACGCGGTGGAGAGGCTCACCGCCAGGCCGGGCCAATCGGGTGCACGGCGCCGGGCGTAGCACCACGATAGCTCGCTCTATTGGCGAATGCCCAGCTCAGAGGCGCTTTTATTCAGCTTGGAGCAGCCTGGGAGGCAGAGTGGACGACCGGTAGGACCACTGCGGACGGATGATCCGGGTCGTGCATGATCTCCCGGAATCCACGACGGAGTGTGACAGCCGCGCCGAGGGATTCGCCGGTGCCGGGGTTGCGCGCGTAGCGGGGGTGAGCCCCGCCGGAGACCTGGAGCCGCAGCCGGTGCCCGGCGGCGAAGCGGTGGGCGGTCGGCCACATCTCGACCGGCACCACGACCGCGCCGGCGTCGTCGGCGGGAAACCGGTGCGGATCGAGCCGGACCAGCCCGTCGCAGATGTTCCACGACCGCCCCCGGGCGTCCACGTCGCACAGCCGCACGAAGACGTCCAGGTGCGTCAGCTCACTGCGCAGGTGGATCTCGGCCCGTACCGGCCCGATCACCTCGATCCCGGCGGCCAACGGCTCGCTGGTCCAGGTCAACACGTCGGGCCGGGCCTCGACCGGACGGTTGTCGAACGGTCCGGCCCGCTGGGCCACCAGCAGTGGGCCGCCGAGCGACGGCGTCGGGTCGGCCGGGTCGTACCAGAATCCGTCCGGCGGTGACGGCACCGGGTCCGCGGGGCTCAGGGCCGCCTGCGGATGCAGGTACCAGCGGACGGCGTCGGCGGGTGGTGGCCAGTCGGGCAGATCGCGCCAGCCGCCGCCCGCGCCACCGACGTGCAGCCGCACGGGCGCGTCGGTGGCCTCGCCGGCTCCCTCGTCGGACAGGTGGGTGTCGAGCCAGCGCAGACCCTCGCGCAGAGCGGCGACGAACAGTCCCGGGCTGCCGTGGGTCCACGGACCGACCACCAGGCGCGGTCGGGCACCGGTGGCCCGCAGCGCCGTGTAGTCGCGCAGCTGGGCCGGCAGGAAGATGTCGTGCCAGCCGCTGACCATCGCCACCGGCGCGCCGACCAGGTGCAGCCGGTCGTCGAAGACCCGGCTGCGCCAGTAGTCGGCCTGCGGGGTGTGGTGCCGCAGCCACTCCTGGAAGAACGGCACGGTGACGCCGGTGGCGACCCGGTCGGCCTCGATCAACGGAAGGTGGGCCAGGGCGGCGGTCAGTCTCGGCTGGCCGCGCTTGAGTTCCCACTGGCGGGCCAGCCACGGCACGGTCTGCGCCTGCAGCAGCTCCGCCCAGGTCAGCACCGTGTCCAGGGCGAACGACTCCCCCGCGTAGGTGGAGTCGCGGGTGGTCGAGGCGGTGGCCACCGCGACCATGGCCCGCAGTTGCGGACCCGCGTCCGCCGCCAGCGCCCACTGCACGAATCCCTGGTAGCTGGCACCGAACATGCCGAACGCGCCGGTCCACCACGGCTGCCGGCGCAGCCAGTCGAGCGTGTCCAGACCGTCGTCGCGTTCGTGCACGAACGGCTGGAACTCACCGCCCGAGCCGCCGGTGCCCCGACAGGACTGGATGACCACGTGGAATCCCTGCTCGGCGGCGAGTCGGCAGAGCAGCCGCATCGGACCGGCCCGACCGTACGGGGTACGGATCAGCACGGTGGGCGCGGCGGGCAGGTCGGGGGCGTAGTGGTCGGTGCGCAGGATCACACCGTCGCGTACCCGCAGGGCGATGTCCCGGGTGACGGTGACCCGTCGGGTCCGCGCCGGTGGCAGTCGCAGGGCGGCGGCGGCGAGTCCGGCCGCCAGACGATCCAGCACGACTCACTCCGGCCGGCGTCGGTGCGGCTCGGTCCGGGCGGCCCGGACCTCGTCCCGGTGCTCCCGCAAGGAGGCACCCATCGCCGTCATGAACCGGTACACCACCTCCAGCTCGTCGTCGCCGAACCCGGCCATCACCCGGTCGGTGCGCTCGCCCAGCGGCCGGAAGAAGCCCATCGCCAGTTCGGCGCCGCGTTCGGCGTAGCGCAGCAGCACCTTGCGCCGGTCCGTGGGGTCCCGGTCCCGGCGCAGATGTCCGGCGCGTTCCAGCCGGTCGATCAGGGCGGTGACCGAGCCGGAGGAGAGGTCGAGGTGTTCGCCGAGCCGGCCCGGCGTGATCGGATCGCCGAGCAGCTCGGCGTCCATCACGGCGATCAGTGCTTGCAGGTCGGTGGCGTTGAGGCCGTGCTGGCCGGCGAAGGCGTGCCCGACGTGCTGCGCGTCCACCCCGTAGCGCCGCAGCTCAGCCGTGATCTCGGCGATCAGCACCTCCCGGCGCGTGTCGCGCCTGCGGTACATACCGTGAGCTGCCACGTCCCGCGCTTCCTTCCGAGATCCGGTTCGCAGCATAACCGAGCCGGAGCCACGTCTCGGCCGTGGAGATTCTCTGCCGCCGCGCTGTTGCGGTATTTTTCTTGATAGGTGAAAATCTCGACTGTCTAGATACTTGTCGACTGGGGGGTCGTCCTGATGTCCGTGTTCACCCGCGTGGCGGGCGGTCGCCTGAACGCCTTGCTCACCATCCTCGCGGCGCTCGCCGTGGGCACGGCCGTCTTCTGGTTGCCCACCCCCGACAACCCGGCACCCGTCTCCGCCACCGGCCTGTCCGTCAGCTGGCAGTCCACCCAGGTCGAGCGGTTGCAGGAGGAACTGCCGGCCAGCGACGTCCAGCCGGCCATCGTGGTGGTCACCCGCGACGACGGCGCACCGCTAACCGACGGCGACCGCGCCGCCCTCACCGCCGGCACCGGTGCCCTCGGCGGGCTCACCGCCGGCGGTCAGGTCGCCCCGCCGCAACTGTCCCCCGACGGCTCGGTCGCCCTGGTCGCCGTGCCGTTGAGCACCGAGGGCGGTCAGGACACGGTGGCCGCCACCGTGGCCGAGGTCCGCGAGGCGCTGACCGCCCTGCCGGCGGAGCTGACCGTCGAGGTGACCGGCGCGCCGGCCTTCACCGCCGACCTCACCAAGGTCTTCGAGGGTGCCGACACCACCCTGCTCGCCGTCACCGCCGCGGTCGTCGCGCTGCTGCTGCTCGTCACCTACCGCAGTCCGCTGCTGTGGATGGTGCCGCTGGCCGTCGTGGCGGCCACCGAACAGGTGGCGCTGCGGGCCCTCGACACGGTCATCCCCGCCGTCGGCATCAACTACGCGGGCGGGGCCGTCAGCGGCATCGCCAGCGTCCTCGTCTTCGGCGCCGCCACCAACTACGCCCTGCTGCTGATCGCCCGTTACCGGGAGGAACTACGTCGGGAAGCGGACCGCTTCGCGGCCATGCGGGCCGCGCTGCGCCGCACCGCCGAACCGATCCTCGCCAGCGGCGGCACGGTCATGCTCGGAGTGCTCACCCTGCTGCTCAGCGAGCGGGAACTCAACCGGGCCCTCGCCGTCGCCTGCGCCACCGGCATCCTGCTGGCCATGGCGTCGGCTCTGCTCGTGCTACCGGCCGCACTGGTGCTGCTCGGGCGGCGCCTGTTCTGGCCGTTCGTGCCGCAGGTCGGCAGCGAAGGCCGGGAGGGCCGGGTCTGGGGCCGGCTCGGCGCCGCGGTGATCCGTCGCCCGGTGCCGGTCGCGGCCCTGGCCACGCTGCTGCTGGCCGCGCTCGCCCTGGGCGGCCTCGGCCTGCGCACCGGGCTGTCGGAGACCGAGCAGTTCCGGGTGCAGCCCGAGGCGGTCGCCGGGGCGGAGACCCTGGCCCGCGCGTTCCCCGCCGGCACCACCCAACCGGTGGCGGTGATGACCCGACCCGACACCGTGCCGGCGGTCACCGCGGCCGCCGCCGAGGTGCCCGGGGTGGCCTCCGCCCGCCCCGGCACCGCCGGCCCCGCCGTCGCACAGGTCGACGTGGTGCTCGAGGCCGAGCCGGGCACCACCGCCTCCGACCGGACGCTGGCGGCCCTGCGGGACGCGGTCGCCGCCGTACCCGACTCCGCGCCACCCGCCCCCGCGGGCGGCGACGCACCCACCGGCGCCATCGTCGGCGGCACCGTGGCCGGCACGTACGACGCGGCGGAGGCCGACGCCGAGGACCTGCGCGTCATCCTGCCGCTGATCCTGCTGCTGGTCGGCGCCGTGCTGGTGCTGCTGCTGCGCGGCCTGCTCGCCCCGGTGCTGCTCGTGGTCACCGTCGTCGCCTCGTACTTCGCCAGCCTCGGTGGTGCCTGGCTGCTCTTCGACCACGTGCTCGGCTTCCCCGCGCTGGACACCACCGTGCCGCTGCTCGCCTTCGTCTTCCTGGTGGCGCTCGGCGTGGACTACAACATCTTCCTGGTCACCCGCGCCCGCGAGGACACCCGCACCGTCGGCACCCGCGAGGGCATGCTCTCCGCGCTGCGGGTCACCGGCGGCGTCATCACCAGCGCCGGCATCCTGCTGGCCGCCGTCTTCGCCGTCCTCGGCGTGCTCCCGCTGATCACCCTGACCCAGATCGGGATCATCGTCTGCCTCGGTGTGCTGCTGGACACCCTGCTGGTCCGCACGGTCGTCGTCCCGGCCCTGGCGTTCCTGCTCGGGGAACGCTTCTGGTGGCCTGGCCGGATCACCCGCGATCAGAACCCGAGGCAGACGCACTCCGACATCAGCGCCCGGACGTTGCGCACGTAGCTCGGGTTGGGGATGTGCAGCGGCTCACCCTCCGGGGCCACCGCCCCGTGCCCGTAGTTGTACGCGGCGATGACCGCGTTGAGCAGGCACGAGTCCAGCTCGGCGGTGCACAGGTCGGCGTCGAGCCGGTAGTCGGCGTCGAAGTACATGTCGCCGATGTACTTGGTCAGCCAGGCCAGGAAGGTGCCGCCGAGGTAGGCGTTGTCCCGGTAGTCCCACACGTCGTAGCTCTGCCCGAAACGCTGGTTCATCCAGGACGCGGTGTCCGGCATCACCTGCATCAGGCCGATGCCCTTGTCGCAGGCCACGATGTTGGACTGCCAACCGCTCTCCTGCCAGGCGGTCGCTTTGATCAGATTCAGCGGAATGCGGATGTCCGGCGCCGACGTCGGCCAGTACGTCCGCCCGGCCGCCTCGGTCAGCGCCGCCTTCGCCTGCGCACGGCTGGCCTGATCACCCTGGTAACTCGGCTTGCAGTCGCTCGCGGGCGGCTTCGGCGGGTCCGGCGGAACCTGCTTCTCCGTCGGTGGCTTCGGCACCCTCCGGGGAGCGGTGGCCGTGGTGCGCTTCGGCTTCGGGCTCCGCTTCGCCGCCGAGGGCGACGCACTCGCGGTGGGGGTGGCCTTCGGCGCGGCACCCATCGACTCCACCGCCGACGGGGTCGCCGACACCTCCTCCGGCACCGGCGAACCGCTGGTCTCGTCCGAGCCGTCCGGCAGCTCCCCCGGCAGGGCGACCGGGGCCGGCACCTCCGCGGTGGAACCATCCACCCTGGCACATCCACCGCCGGTCAGCAGCATCATCGCGGCGACCGCCGCGACACCCCACCGTGCGACGCCGCGTCCCATGTCGATCTCCTCCGGCCGTGACGAACCCGCCGCACACTAACAGCTACCGCCCGTCGCGCGTTGCCCCGCGACCGCCGCCGCCCGGATCACGGCAGCGGCCCTCATCCGGTGGCGGAGCGACCGCCGGACACCGCGCGGTCCCGGGTAGCCCAGGCGACCATGAACACCGCCGTCCAGGCGGCACCGAGCAACACCGCCCCGACCGTGCCGCTGGCGGTGCTCAACCCCAGATACAGCCGGGCACCGCCGATCGTGACGACCCCGGCCGCCGCGACGGTCCACGCGGCCACCGCGACCGGCCAGCGGGCGCCCCGCGACACCAGCCACGCCAGCGTGCACAGGCTCGCCGTCACCACCACGTTCTGCGTGGAGAACAGCACCACCCGCCCACCGGCGGCCAGGTCGGCCACGGCCGCGAGCACCACCAGCGGCACGAAGGCACCGACCGTGCCGACGACACTGAGCAGGTCCGCCCGCCAGGGCCGCTGCCGCCACGCCTGCACCAGGGCCACCAGCGCCACCATCACGATCAGCGACCAGCCCCGCAGCAGCGACACCGCGGCCTGGGTCGCCTCCACCGCGTCGGGCGTACGACGGGCCGCGAACCAGCCGGCGATCACTCCGTCGACCAGGGCCAGGCCGCTGTGCCGGACCACCACCCGCAGCACCCACGCGATCACCAGCGCCACCACGAACAGCAGCAGCACCCCGGCCGCCAGGTTCGCCAGCAACGCCCACGCCGGCCCGAGACGCAGGCTCAGCAGGAAGAACAGCAACCCGTAGCGGGCCGACAGCCACCGCAGCGGCGGCAGCCGGGACGCCCGGGTCAGCAGCGCCCGCGCCGGATCGGGGTTTCGGCCCAGCCAGCGCCCCGCCAGCACCACCGCGACCAACGCGGCCACCAGCACCAGCACCGCTCCGGTGGCCCGGCCCAGCAGCCGGGAGACCGTCTCGTACGACTCCCCGGCCAGGTGCCCGACCAACACCGAGGCACCCACCCAGGTGCTCACCCCGACCAGGTTCCACGGCGCGAACCGGCGGTAGGCCATGCCGGACGCACCGGCCAGCCGAGGCACCAGCGTGCGGGCGAACGCCACCCAGCGCGCGGTCAGCACACCCCGACCGCCCATCCGGTCGAGCATCGCGTCGGCGCGGGCCCACCGCTGCGGCCCCACCCACGCACCCCACCTGCTGGCCCGCAGCCGAGGCCCGTAGCGCCGGCCGGCCCGGAACGCCAGCGCGTCGCCCAACGCGGCGGCGGCGATCATCACCAGCAACGCCGGACCTAACCGCAGCGTGCCGGTGTACGTGAGAAAGCCCACCAGCAGCAGGGTCGCCTCACCGGGGGCGACCAGCCCGATGATCAGTGCCGTCTCGGTGGCCACGATCAGCGCCGCCACGACGTAGATCAGCCACGGCGGCAGGCTCTGCACCGAACTGAGCAGATCGTGCACGGCGCCCCCGGATCACCTCGGCAGGACTGCCCTGCCAGTGTGACAGTGCGGCGCCGCGGGAGACGGACCACCCGGGGTGACCCCGACGCCACGCCGCTACCGCCGAGGCGGGAGGATGGAACCCATGCAGCTTCGCACGGACCTCCGCAACGTCGCCATCATCGCCCACGTCGACCACGGCAAGACCACCCTGGTCGACGCCATGCTGCGGCAGGCCGGCGCCTACGGCGCCCGGGGCGAGGTGACCGAGCGGGTGATGGACTCGATGGACCTGGAACGGGAGAAGGGCATCACCATCCTGGCCAAGAACACCGGGGTGCGCTACCTGCCCGCCGACGGCTCCGACCCGGTCACCATCAACATCATCGACACCCCCGGCCACGCGGACTTCGGCGGCGAGGTCGAGCGTGGCCTGACCATGGTCGACGGGGTGGTGCTGCTGGTCGACGCCAGCGAAGGTCCGCTGCCGCAGACCCGGTTCGTGCTGCGCAAGGCGCTCAAGGCCCGGATGCCGATCATCCTCGTGATCAACAAGGTGGACCGCCCGGACGCCCGGATCAAGGAGGTCGTCGACGACACCTACGAACTCTTCCTCGACCTCGACGCCGACGAGGAGCAGATCGACTTCCCGATCGTCTACGCCTGCGCCCGCGACGGCATCGCCTCCCTGACCCAGCCCGCCGACGGTTCGGTGCCGGACGACAGCCACAGCCTGGAGCCGCTGTTCCGCACCCTGCTGGACACCATCCCGCCGCCCGCGTACGACGAGAGCGCCCCGCTGCAGGCGCACGTCACCAACCTCGACGCCTCCCCGTTCCTCGGCCGCCTCGCGCTGTGCCGGGTGCGGCAGGGCACCATCGCCAAGGGCCAGTCGGTGGCCTGGTGCCGCACCGACGGCAGCACCCAGCGGGTCCGCATCTCCGAGCTGCTGATGACCGAAGGGCTGGAGCGCAAGCCGGCCGAAAGCGCCGGCCCGGGCGACATCATCGCGGTCGCCGGCATCCCCGAAATCATGATCGGCGAGACCCTCGCCGACGCCGAGAATCCGGTCCCGCTGCCGCTGATCACCGTCGACGAGCCGGCGATCTCGATGACCATCGGCACCAACAACTCACCCCTGGTGGGCCGGGTCAAGGGCGCCAAGGTGACCGCCCGGATGGTGAAGGACCGCCTGGACAAGGAACTCGTCGGCAACGTGTCGCTGCGGGTGTTGCCCACCGAGCGACCGGACGCCTGGGAGGTGCAGGGCCGGGGCGAGCTGGCGCTGGCGATTCTGGTGGAGCAGATGCGCCGCGAGTCGTTCGAGCTGACCGTCGGCAAGCCCCAGGTCGTCACCCGGGAGATCGACGGACGGACCTGCGAACCGGTGGAGCGGCTCACCATCGACGCGCCCGACGAGTACCTCGGCGCGATCACCCAGCTGCTGGCCACCCGCAAGGGCCGGATGGAGCAGCTGGTCAACCACGGCACCGGCTGGATCCGGATGGAGTGGTTGGTGCCGGCCCGCGGTCTGATCGGCTTCCGCACCGAGTTCCTCACCGAGACCCGGGGCACCGGCATCCTGCACCATGTCTTCGAGTCGTACGAGCCGTGGTTCGGTGAGCTGCGGACCCGCAACAACGGCTCGCTGGTCGCCGACCGCTCCGGCAGCGTCACCGCGTTCGCGATGACAAACCTCCAGGAGCGCGGCCAGCTCTTCGTGGAGCCCGGCACCGAGGTGTACGAAGGCATGATCGTCGGGGAGAACTCCCGTTCCGACGACATGGACGTCAACATCACCAAGGAGAAGAAGCTCACCAACATGCGCTCGTCGACCGCCGACGAGACCGAGAAGCTGATCCCGCCGCGCAAGCTGTCGCTGGAGCAGGCCCTGGAGTTCTGCCGCGAGGACGAGTGCGTCGAGGTCACCCCGGCCGCCGTGCGCATCCGCAAGGTCGTGCTCGACCAGACCCAGCGGGCCCGCACCGCCGCCCGCCGCAAGCACGCCGGCTGAGACGACCGATGGCCGCAGCCGATCTCCACGCGCGGCTGGACCGGGAACCCGGCACGATCTCGGTGTACGCGGGGCGGCTCGACGCCCCACCCACCTGGACCCGGGACGCCGAGGCCACCCACTATGCGGCGAGCACGATGAAGTTGGCCGTGCTCGCCGCGCTGCACCGCGCCGCGGAGGCCGGCCACCTCGACCCGGACGCACCGGTCGAGGTCGTCAACCGGTTCACCTCCGCCCGGCCGGACGCCCCGCCGTACTCCTGCCGGCGCGCCTACGACAACGACGGGGCCGTGTGGGACCGCCTCGGCGGGCGGGCGTCGCTGCGCTGGCTCGCCGAACGGATGATCGTCCGGTCCAGCAACCTCGCCACCAACCTGGTCGTCGAGCACGTCGGACTGGCCGCGGTGGCGGAGGTCTGGCGGCTGGCCGGCGCCCGGCGCAGCGTCACCGGGCGCGGCATCGAGGACTTCGCCGCCCGTGAGGCGCAGATCACCAACCTGGTCACCGCCGCCGACCTGGCCGCACTGCTCGGCGCCGTCGCCACCGGCGCCACCCGCCCCGGTCCGATCGCCTCACCGGCCGGCTGCACCGCCATGCTGGACGTGCTCTGTGCCCAGCAGATCCGCCAGGACATCGCCGAAGGGCTGCCCGCCGGCGTCCGACTCGCGCACAAGAACGGCTGGGTACGCGGCGTACGGCACGGCGCGGCGGTGGTCTATCCCGCCGACGCCGAGGCCTACCTGCTCGTCGTCTGCACCACCGTGGGCGACGACCAGACCGACGCCCGGGCCGACGTCGACGCCAACCAGCTGGTGGCCGACATCTCCCGCGAGGTGTGGCAGGCCCGCCACGACCTTGGCACGCTCACTCCAGCAGGTTCGCCCGCAGCGCCGCCACCGTCTCCTCGGTGATCCCCAGACCGTCGCGCAGGTACGCCCCGAACGACCCGTGCACCTGCCGCACCTGTGCGTACGCGGCGTCGAGGTACTCCGGGCGGACCTCCAGCACCGGCCGGACCGCCGCCTCGTCGAGCCCCGGATGGCGCTGCCGCATCGCGTCGACGAGCACCTCGCGCAGGCTCTCCGTCAGCGGGTTGTGGGCCAGGTAGTCGGCCCGGATCGCGGCCTCGTCCACTCCCAGGGCGTGCAGCAGCACCACGGTCAGCCAACCGGTGCGGTCCTTGCCCGCCGAGCAGTGGTAGACCAACGGCAGGTTGCGCTCGTCGGCCACCAATCGCACCGCGGCGGCGAATCCCCGCCGGGCCGAGTCTCCGGTGACGAACCAGCGGTAGATGGCGGCCATCGCCGCCGGTGTCCCCTGCCGCGCCAGCTCCGCGTACTCGCTCAGGTCGTGGCCGAGCAGCACGGCCGAGACGTACGTGAAGACCGGATGCGCCGGGTCGTGCACCGGCAGGTGCACCACGGTCGGCTCGCCGACCAGCCGGTCCGGCGGTGCCACCGACACCTCGGACTGGGCGCGAAGGTCCACCACGCAGGCCGGTTCGAGCTTCGCCAGCACCGGCAGGTCCTCGTCGGTGAGCCGACCCAACGCCGGCGTACGGATCAGCCGGCCGGACCGTACCCGCCGGCCGGAAACGCCGGTCAGTCCACCCAGATCCCGCGCATTGGGCGCCCCGACGAGCGTCCAGTCCGACGCGCCCGCTCGCTGACTGGTCATGTCCCCCCTTCACGTACAGGGTGCCGTACCCGATGATCGTCTCGGTGGGCGTCCGGTGCTGCGGCACCGCGCCGGCGGTGGGGCTCAGCGACGGGCTGAGGCCAACTCACGTCGCCGGTCCCGCGAGGATTTGACCAGGCTCGCCGCCGTGGCCACCGCCAGGGTGCCCAGGATGACCAGCAGCGACAGCCAGATCGGGATGTGCGGTGCCCACCCGACGTGCTCGCCGTTGTTGATGAACGGCAGGTTGTTGTCCGCGAGCGCCTCCAGGATCAGCTTGACCCCGATGAAACCGAGCACCACCGCCAGGCCGTGGCTCAGGTAGATCAACCGGTCCAGCAGCCCGCCGAGCAGGAAGTAGAGCTGCCGCAGCCCCATCAGCGCGAAGACGTTGGCGGTGAACACCAGGTACGGCTCCTGGGTGATCCCGAAGATCGCCGGAATCGAGTCGAGAGCGAAGATCAGGTCGGTGGTACCGATGGCGATCATGACGATGAGCATCGGGGTGAACAACCGCCGGCCGTTCTCCCGCACGGTGACCCGGGCACCCTGGTACCCCCGCGAGATGGGCAGCGCCCGCCGGCTCCAGCGGATGAGGACGTTCTCGGTGAACTCCTCCTCGCTCGACTCACCCTGCCGGGCGAGGTTGATCGCGGTGTAGATCAGGAACGCTCCGAAGATGTAGAAGACCCAGGTGAACTGCGAGATCAACGCCGCGCCGGCGGCGATGAAACCGCCCCGCATGACGAGCGCGAGAACGATGCCGATGAGCAGCACCTTCTGCTGGTACTGCCGGGGGACCGCGAAGCGGGCCATGATGATCACGAAGACGAAGAGGTTGTCCACCGAGAGGCTGTACTCGGTCAGCCAGCCGGTGTAGAACTGCCCCGCCACGCTCGCGCCGCTGGTGAACCACAGTCCGCCACCGAACAGCAGGGCCAACCCGACATAGAAGGCGACCCAGAGACTCGACTCCCGGACGCTCGGCTCGTGTGGCCGGCGCCCGATGATGAGCAGGTCCACCACGAGGACCGTGGTCAGCGCCACGAGCGTAGCCGCCCACACCAGTCCGGACACGTTCACAGTCTCATTCCTCCGGCCGCCACCCAGCAACCGGCACACGGTACGCCCTCCGCGCAGTGCCGGCCACCTCACCCCGCTCGGCATCCTAGGAGGATGGGCTACTGGAGTGGGTTGGTCCGGCACGGCGACGAATGGGAAAGCCGACCGGGCCGGGCCGGACCCCGGCAGCGATGTGGCAGGCTGCCGGCATGGTCCTCGAGGTTGCGCTCATCGACGTCATTCCCGGCCACGAGGAGGCGTTCGCCGCCGCCTACGCCCAGGGGCATCCGTTGCTGGCCGGCACGCCCGGCTGCCGCTCGGTACGCATGACCCGGGGCCTGGAGTCCCCCACCCGCTTCGTGCTGCTTGTCGAGTGGGACACAGTCGAGGCTCACGAGCGGAACTTCCGGGCCACGGAACGCTTCGTCGGGTGGCGGGAGTTGATCGGTCCGCACTTCGCCACCCCGCCGCGGGTCGAGCACTTCGTCGACGTACCCGCCTGATCGACACCCGAGCACCACGCACCGAGTCGAGAAAGTGTCACACCGTCCACCTATCGTGCGTCTCGCGTCGGCACCGACCCCGACGGCTTCGGGGGCGCCGGGTCCGGTGCCGACGCCTCTCCGTGCGTGACCTGCCGATGCCTCTTCATGCGAGACCTGCCGACGCTGCCCACGACCGGGGCGGCGGTGTGTCACCCGTCGAGGCGGCGGGCCAGGGCCCGCACCGTCTCCTCCTCCGGCAACGCCGTCTCCAGCAGGCAGTCGGTCATCCGTTCGTACCTGTCGACGTCCGTCGCGGTGGTCAGTCGCACATCCGTGGTCAGCGCCTCCAGCATCACGGTGCGCGGATCCGCCGGGTCCGGGAAGGAGTAACAGGAGAAGGGGGTGAGCGGCAGCGGGCGCCGGCCCGCGCCGACCCGCAGCAGCCGGATCGTCACGTGCGGCAGCGCGGCCAGTTCGAGCAGCTGCGCCAACTGCCCGCGCCACACCTCCACCGGGTCGTCGCCCGGCTCACAGGCCAGCTCGGTGAGCAGCGCCGTGTAGCGGGGCGGTTCCACCCGACGCAGCACCGCCTGTCGAGCGGCCCGGGCCCGCAGGTCGGCGTCCACGTCCACCGTCGGATCGATGAGCTGACCGGCGACGATGCGCAGTCGGGCGTACGCCGGGGTCTGCAGCAGACCGGGCACGATCGCCGGCTGGTACTCCACGATGCCCGCCGCTCCGGCTTCGAGTTCGGCGTACGTGCGTTGCCGCTCCCCCATCTCCCCGAGCGACTTCCACCACCCCCGGCCGGTCGCGGCGTCCCGGGCGATGACGATCAGGGCGTCGCGCTGCCGCGACGGCACCTCGTAGACGTCGAGCAGATCGAGCACGTCGGCCAGGTCGGGGCGGCTCTGCCCCAGCTCGATGCGGGACAGCTTGGAGGTGGACGCCCAACCGAGCCGCTCACACACCTGTTCCAGGGTCAGCGCCTCCCGCCGGCGTAGCTGACGCAGCTCGGCGCCCAGTCGCGCACGTCGAATGACCGGACTCGTTGGCAACGGCATCCCCGCCTCCCACCGAGGGAGAGTACGCACGGCGATCACTTAGCGCAATAGGACGCTCGCATTCCGCTATTCCCCCACTGTAGGAAGTGGATTGTCGCGCGGCGGCGGCTATCGCACGCCGGCGGCGTCCATGCCGCGCAGCTCCTTCTTGAGGTCGGCTACCTCGTCACGGATCCGGGCGGCCAGCTCGAACTGCAGCTCCCGGGCGGCGGCCAGCATCTGGTCGTTGAGTTCCTGGATGAGCTGCGCCAACTCGGCCCGGGCCATCCCCTCGCGGGCCGGGGTGGCCGCCCCGCCCCGGGCCCGGCTGCGGGTCTCCTTGACCGGCGCCTTACCCCGGGACAGCTGCCGCACCGCCCCGCCGACCCGCGTCGCCTCGGTGTCCTCCGCCTCACGGTAGATGTCGTCGAGGATGTCGTGGATCTTCTTGCGCAGCGGCTCCGGGCTGATGCCGTGCGCCTCGTTGTGCGCGATCTGCTTGGCCCGACGCCGGTTCGTCTCCTCGATCGCGTCCGCCATCGACGGGGTGATCTTGTCGGCGTACATGTGCACCTGGCCGGAGACGTTACGGGCCGCCCGGCCGATGGTCTGGATCAACGACCGGCCGCTGCGCAGGAAGCCCTCCTTGTCCGCGTCCAGGATCGCCACCAGCGACACCTCAGGCAGGTCGAGGCCCTCCCGCAGCAGGTTGATGCCGACCAGCACGTCGTAGTCGCCACGGCGCAGCTCGCGCAGCAGCTCCACCCGGCGCAGCGTGTCGACCTCGGAGTGCAGGTAACGCACCCGGATGCCGTTCTCCAGGAGATAGTCGGACAGATCCTCGGCCATCTTCTTGGTCAGCGTGGTGACCAGCACCCGTTCGTCGCGCTCGGTACGCAGCTTGATCTCGTGCATCAGGTCGTCGATCTGCCCCTTGGTGGGCTTGACCACCACCTCCGGGTCGACCAGCCCGGTCGGGCGGATCACCTGCTCCACGAACTCGCCCTGGGCGTGTTCCAGCTCCCACGGACCCGGGGTCGCCGACAGGAAGACCATCTGGCCGACCCGCTCCAGGAACTCGTCGAACCGCAGCGGTCGGTTGTCGGCGGCGCTGGGCAGCCGGAATCCGTGGTCGATGAGCATCCGCTTGCGTGAGGCGTCGCCCTCGTACATGCCGCCGATCTGCGGGATCGTCACGTGCGACTCGTCGACCACGGTGAGGAAGTCGTCGGGGAAGTAGTCCAGCAGGCAGTGCGGCGGGCTGCCGGGCAGCCGGCCGTCGATGTGCATCGAGTAGTTCTCGATGCCCGAGCAGAAGCCCACCTGCCGCATCATCTCGATGTCGTACGTGGTGCGCATCCGCAGCCGCTGCGCCTCCAGCAGCTTGCCCTGCCGTTCCAGCTCGGCCAGCCGCTCGCCCAGCTCCGTCTCGATGTCGCGGACCGCCCGCTCCATCCGCTCCGGACCCGCCGCGTAGTGCGTCGCCGGGAAGATCAGCAGATGGTCCACCTCGCGCACCACGTCACCGGTCAACGGGTTGAGGTAGTAGAGCTTCTCGACCTCGTCGCCGAAGAGCTCGATGCGCACGGCGAGTTCCTCGTACGCTGGAATGATCTCCAGCGTGTCGCCGCGGACCCGGAAGGTGCCGCGCTGGAAGGCCATGTCGTTGCGGGTGTACTGGATGTCGACCAGGCGACGCAGCAGCTGGTCCCGGTCGAGTTCCTGGCCGACGGCCACCCGTACCGCCCGGTCGAGGTACTCCTCCGGGGTGCCCAGCCCGTAGATCGCCGACACCGTCGCGACCACCACCACGTCACGCCGGGTGAGCAGCGACATCGTCGCCGAGTGCCGCAGCCGCTCGACCTCCTCGTTGATCGAGGAGTCCTTCTCGATGTACGTGTCGGTCTGCGGGATGTACGCCTCGGGCTGGTAGTAGTCGTAGTACGAGACGAAGTACTCCACGGCGTTGTCCGGCAGCAGCTCGCTGAACTCCTTCGCCAACTGCGCGCAGAGCGTCTTGTTGGGGGCCAGCACCAGCGTGGGACGCTGCAGTCGCTCGATCAGCCAGGCGGCCGTGGCGCTCTTGCCCGTGCCGGTCGCGCCGAGCAGCACCGTGTGCCGGTCGCCGCGACGCACCCGCCGCTCCAGGTCGTCGATCGCCGCCGGCTGGTCACCGGCCGGCTGGAAATCACTGATGACCTGGAAACGGCCGTCGAGCCGGGGTATGTCGAGCGCCATGACCTCAACGGTACGCCGGGGCTCCGACAGTCAGACCCGGTCCGCCCGGCCGCCCCACCGATCGGTTGGACGGGCGACAGCGGTGGACGCCGGCTCGGTGCGGACTTCCGCGACGCCTCGCGATCCTCCCCGACCGCCCCGGCGACTACGTGCGGCATCTGATCGGCTTCGATATTCGCATTGTGTGGTTCTTCTCACCCCGCTACGCTTTTCCCGTAGGCCGCTCGCGGCGGCCGACCGGGCCGGTGGCGGGCCGCACAAGCCACGCCACCCCCGGCACCGAGGGTCGCAGCACCCGGCATGCCTGGCGTGCGCACCGGACGTGGTCGCGCGGATCGCGCTGACCGGCCGCCGCGAGCGCCCCCTGCTCGTCACCCCCGCGTGGTCCGCACCGTTCATCCTCCCGTGGAGAGCAGCTCACAACCGCCGTCCGACAGCCGTCGCCGCGCACCCGACGAGCCACGCACCGATCCGACCCGGGCCGGCGCCCCGGCCGGCGGCGGCAGCCCGGGCGGCACCGGCCATGCCGGGCCGACCGGTCACGCCCGTACGCACACCCGCCGGCACCGCGCGGGAACCCGCCACCGGGCCGGTCTCGCGCCGCCCGCCGTCCTCAACCTGGCCGGCACCGCACCGGCGCCGCCACGGCCGGGCGTCCGCCGGGCCGTGGTCTCCGGCGGTCTGCTCGACCTGGCCGCCGGGAACCGGGCCGAGGAGGAGGATCTGGCCGGCGCGACCGCCGAGGCCCACGACCCACGACGGGTACCCGACCGCCGACGCCGCCTCACCCTCGCCGGGCTGGCCCTCACCGCGGTGCTCTCCGCCGTGATGCTGGTGGCCACGCTGGTCAACTGGGCGCCGGACGGCCCGCCGCCACGGGACCTGACCCCGGCCGAACGGGAACGACTGACCACCATGCGGGTGACCAACTACCGCGAGTTACGGGCCGGGTTGCACGTCACCGCCGGTGCCGGCGCCACCCGCACCGACCTGCTCGGCTGGGTCGACTGGGCCCGGGGGCTGGCCTACCTCGACGTGGGGGGCCCGGGCGCGGGCGCGTCGCGTGGTCTCGCCCAGGCCACCCCCACCGTGCTGGTGATCAGACCCGACCCGACGGCCGTACCGACGCCGGCCATGCCGCCCCTGGTGCCACCGGCTGACGGTTGGCGGCTGCCCGCCGACCCGGATCTCGCTCCGCTGCTCGGGCTGATCTTCGCGCTCGCCGCCGACCGGCCCGATCCGGCGGACCGGTGGACCGGTCGCTGGGTGGGCCGGGAGCAACTCGACGGTGAGCCGGTCGACGTGCTGGAGGTCGTCACGCGCAACGCTGTCGTACCGGCGAGCCGCACCCCCGGTGCCGGCACGCCGGACACCGCCACCCCGACCCGCTACTGGCTGGACCGGGCCGGCCGCCTGCGCCGGGTGCTCGCCGACGTCACCGGGATCGGACCGGTCACGGTGGCCCTGAACCGGGCCGACCGTCCGACGCTCCGACCCGTCGAGGCGCTCGGCGGTCGCTCCGGCCTGCCCCGCGCCCTGACCCCCGCCGAACGGGACCGCTGGCGCCGGATGCCGTCCCGCCTGCGCACCGTCGGCGGGGCGACGGCCACCCTGACCATGCCCGTATCCGCCGCCACCAACCTGCGCGGCAGCGGCTGGCTGAGCTGGACGTCGGGCAGCGCGTACCTCGCGGTCACCGACCTCGACACGGACGCACGACGCACCCTGGTCCGTCACCACGGCCGCCAGGTCACCCGCATCGACGGCAGCGGGTCGGCACGTCCGCCACTGCCGCCACCGGCCGCCGGCTGGCGGGCGGGACCGCATCGCACGCAGGCCGTCGACCCGCTGGTGGCCGCCGCGCTGCGGGCCGCCCAGCACCCCGACCCGCGAGGCGGGACGGAACGGGTACGCGGCGACAGCCTCGGCGGCACCAGCGTCGACGTGGTGCAGGTCGACACCGGCCGGGGACCGCTGCGCTACTGGGTCGACCGGTCCGGGATGCTGCGCCGGCTGGAACTGCCGACCCGCTCCGGTGCCTGGGCGCAGCTCGACCTGACCCCGGGCCGGGTTCCACGGCTGACGCCGCCGCGGAAGCGCTGACCCGGCCCGCCGGATGGGCAGCCACCTCGCCCCGGTGGACCGCGCCGCGCCCCTCAGGGGCGCCAACCGGTGCGTGCGGCCCACTCCTCCGCCCGGAGGTGCTCCTCGTCGAACCACGGGTCCTTCGCCGTGGCGTACGCGCCGCTGTCCGGCGCGGACGCCGCCAGCTCCCGCTTGAACACCAGGTAGGCGGCCCGCCGATCGGGGTCGGCGCGCAGGTGATCGCGCATCAGCAGGGCGTACCGCCAGCCCGGCGAACCGGTCACCCGCAGGTGCAGATGCACCGGGCGGGCCGGGTCGGCGTTGCCGTGCAGCCGCTTCGCCCACCGGTCGCCACCGGCCGGTCGGGGACTGTCCCACCAGTCGCCCGGCAACCGGGGGAAACCGGCGTCGGCCAGCCGCTCGGCCAACACACCGTCGGCGTCGGCGAGGGACGGCACGCTGAGCTGGATGTCGATGACATCCTTGGCGGCCAGGCCGGTCATCGCGGTCGAGCCGATGTGGTCGATCCGCAGGTCGGCGGGGGCGATCGCGTGCCGGATCCGGTCCGCCAGCCGGGCGTACTGCCGGGGCCAACTCGGGTTCGGCTCGACAAGCGTCACCCGGCCCGCCCGCACCGCCCGCCGGTGACGGACGTTGTCCTCGAAGGGCACCAGCCGGTCACGCCAGAGCGCGTCGACCGCCGCGTACAGGTCGTCGAGGCTGCCCTCGTTGGTCAGCAACACGTCCGCCACCGCCGCGCGGCGGGCGTCGTCGGCCTGGGCGGCGATCCGGCGCTGCGCCTCCGCCCGGCTCATCCCCCGATCACGGGCCAGCCGCGCCAGCCGGATGTGCACCCCCGTCTGCACCACGACCACCAGGTGGTACGTGGGTGCCAACCCCACCTCGGCCAGCAACGGGACGTCGTTGACCACCACGGCGTCCGGCGGGGCGGCGGCGGTCAGCTCGACGGTACGGGCCCGGACCCGACCGTGGACGATCGCCTCCAGCCGGCGGCGGGCCGACTCGTCGGCGAACACCAACTCACCCAGGGCAGCCCGGTCCAGGGCCCCGTCGGCGTCCAGCACCCGCTCGGAGAAGGCGGCGACGACCTCGGCGAGACCCTCGGTGCCGGGCGCGACCACCTCCCGGGCGAGCTGATCGGCGTCGATGAGCACCGCGCCCCGCTCGACCAGCCGTCCCGCCACCGCGCTCTTGCCCGAACCGATCCCACCGGTCAACCCCACCCTCAGCACGGCACCAGTCAACCCGATCACCCCACCCCCGCCAACCCCACCCCACCCACGCACCCCACCCCCAGTCGGCGTCGACCATGAGGTTGACGGCAGTTGTTGATCTTCAAAGTGCCGCCAACCTCATGATCAACGGGGATGAGGGAGGGCCCCGACCCGAACCCGGAGTACCGGGTCGGGGCGGGGCCCTCTGGTGTCAGTCGACAGCTTCGGGTCGCGGCGGGGGTCAGGCCCGCCGGGCCGAAGTTGTCAGCGGGTCACTTGCCGCCGGCGAGCTTCTCCCGCAGTGCGGCGAGCGCCTCGTCGGTGGCCAGCGTGCCCGCCGGCTCCTCGGCCTGCCGGCTCGGCGCCGCGCTGGTCGAGGTGGTGGTGCCGCCGGCCGCGGGGGCCGGCTGCGGGTTGGCAGCGGCCTCGGCCTCGGCGGCCCGAGAGGTCTGCACCTGCTTCTGGTGCGCCTCCCAGCGCTGCCGCGCCTCGGCGTACTGGTTCTCCCAGGTCTCGCGCTGCTTGTCGTACCCCTCGAGCCACTCGCCCGTCTCCGGGTCGAAGCCCTCCGGGTAGATGTAGTTGCCCTCGGTGTCGTAGGTCGCGGCCATGCCGTAGAGGGTCGGGTCGAAGTGCTCCTCGCCCTCGACGAAGCCCTCGTTGGCCTGCTTGAGCGACAACGAGATCCGGCGGCGCTCCAGGTCGATGTCGATGACCTTGACCATGACCTCGGAGCCGACCTGGACGACCTGCTCGGGGATCTCCACGTGACGCTCGGCCAACTCGGAGATGTGCACCAGGCCCTCGATGCCGTCGTCCACCCGGACGAAGGCGCCGAACGGCACCAGCTTGGTGACCTTACCCGGCACGATCTGCTGGATGGCGTGGGTGCGGGCGAACTGACGCCACGGGTCCTCCTGGGTCGCCTTCAGCGACAGCGAGACCCGCTCCCGGTCAAGGTCGACGTCCAGGACCTCGACCTCGACCTCCTGGCCCACCTCGACGACCTCGGACGGGTGGTCGATGTGCTTCCAGGACAGCTCGGAGACGTGCACCAGGCCGTCCACGCCGCCCAGGTCAACGAAGGCGCCGAAGTTGACGATCGAGGAGACGACGCCCTTGCGGACCTGCCCCTTCTGGAGCTTGTTGAGGAACTCGGTGCGCACCTCGGACTGCGTCTGCTCCAGCCAGGCCCGGCGGGACAGCACCACGTTGTTGCGGTTCTTGTCCAGCTCGATGATCTTGGCTTCGAGCTCGCGGCCGACGTACGGCTGCAGGTCACGCACCCGCCGCATCTCGACCAGGGAGGCCGGCAGGAAGCCGCGCAGCCCGATGTCGAGGATGAGGCCACCCTTGACCACCTCGATGACGGAACCGCGGACGACGCCGTCCTCGTCCTTGATCTTCTCGATCGTGCCCCAGGCCCGCTCGTACTGCGCCCGCTTCTTGGAGAGGATCAGCCGACCCTCCTTGTCCTCCTTCTGAAGGACAAGGGCCTCGATGTGGTCACCCACCGAGACGACCTCTGCCGGGTCCACGTCGTGCTTGATCGACAACTCCCGAGAGGGGATGACACCCTCGGTCTTGTAGCCGATGTCGAGCAGGACCTCGTCCCGATCGACCTTGACGACGGTGCCTTCGACAATGTCGCCGTCGTTGAAGTACTTGATGGTCTCGTCGATCGCGGCGAGGAAAGCCTCCTCTGAGCCGAGATCGTCGACGGTGACCTTGGTGGCGCTCGAGGGGGCCTCGATGCTGCTCGTCATGTGGGCGGTTGCTCCGGTCGGATGGTGTGTCACAGCAGGCTGGTGTCGCGGTGACCTGTGCGCGCCAACGGATTTGTCGGCGGGCCCACCTGGAAATCGCTGAACGAGATCTTGATGTGACTCCGTCGACCGCGCACCTGCTCCCTGCCGAGGCACACGATCCGCGAGCGCATCGTCTACCCTACCTGCTGCATTACCACAGCGTGCAAGCCCTCCCGCCTACTCGTCGGCGCACCAGCCGCCAAAGCGGAGATTTCGACCAGACGCCCCACCGGCCCGCCGCCCGCCGTCCCAGCGTGAGGGCCTAGCGTGGCCTGGTGAACGACGACGACCGGGTGACCCGCCGCCGGGTGGGTGACGCCGAGGCCCGCACCGCCAACCGACGCTGGTGGGACGCCGACGCCGACGCGTACCAAGCAGAACACGGCGACTTCCTGGGGGACGTGGACTTCGTCTGGTGCCCGGAGGGACTGCGCGAGGCGGACGCCCGACTGCTCGGCGACGTGTCCGGGCGACGGGTGCTGGAGGTGGGTTGCGGCGCGGCGTCCTGCTCCCGCTGGCTCGCCGCCCAGGGCGCCCGGCCGGTCGCGGTGGACCTCTCCGCCGGCATGTTGCGGCACGCGACCCAGGCCAACACCCGCAGCGGGGTACGCGTACCGCTGGCGCAGGCCGACGCGCTCGCGTTGCCCTTCGCCGACCAGAGCTTCGACATCGCCTGCACGGCGTTCGGCGCGGTTCCCTTCGTCGAGGACTCGGCGGCGCTGATGGGCCAGGTGCACCGGGTGCTGCGTCCCGGTGGCCGGTGGGTCTTCTCGGTCACCCACCCGATGCGCTGGATCTTCCTGGACGACCCCGGTGAGGGCGGGTTGACCGCCGTGCACTCGTACTTCGACACCCGGCCCTACGTGGAGCTGGACGAACACGGCCGGGCCAGCTACGTCGAGCAGCACCGCACCCTCGGCGACCGGGTCCGCGAGCTGGTGGGTGCCGGGTTCCGGCTGCTGGACCTGGTGGAACCGGAGTGGCCGGAGGGGCACGAGGGAATCTGGGGGCAGTGGAGCCCGCTGCGCGGCCGGCTCTTCCCCGGCACCGCCATCTTCGTCACCGAGAAACCGGCCGACTGAGCCGGCTGTCCGGTCCGGCGCCGTTGCGGACAACGAGTGCGACGCGGCCGTCCCGGGGTGGCGTTACGCTCGCGTCATGAGCGTGCGCCAGCGAGCGAATCATCGACGCGGTGCCGTGGCGCCTCATGCCGGCCCGCAGCGCGGCGGAGGGCCGGCATGAGCGCCGAGCCCGTCCCGACATCACCTGGCCCCTGGTGTCCGGACCCCATGCGGCAGCAGCGTGCGGACTACACGCTGGAGGACCTGCTCGCCCTGCCGGACGACGCCCCCCGCGTCGAACTCGTCGACGGAGTCATCCACGTGACACCCTCCCCCACCCTGGGCCATCAGGACATTTCCAGCCTGCTCTGGCTGTGGCTCCGCGCTCACGCTCCCGACCACCTGCGCGCCGCCCAGGCGGTCGGCGTCGGGCTCAGCCACAACACCTGCCGGCAACCGGACGTGCTGCTCTGCCGCGCCGGGCTGCCATCGGACCGGTCCCGGCTGCGGCCGGCGGACGTCGTGCTGGCCGTCGAGGTCGTCTCGCCGGGCACCCGCCGGGTCGACCGGTTCGCCAAGCCGGGCGAGTACGCCGCCGCCGGCATCCCCTTCTACTGGCGCATCGAGCAGAACCCGGTGCACGTGTACGCGTACCGCCTCGGCGACCGGATCGGGCCGGGCGGGGAGCGGCAGTACGAACTCGTCGCCGACAGCGCCGAGCTCATCGAGCTGACCGAACCGTTCGAGATCAAACTTCCGGTCCGCGACCTCACCGCATAGCCGACCGCCGGACAAACCGGTCACCGGACGCCCGACGGAAGCCACCGCCAGGTCTCCTCCAGTTCACCCGCGCTCCCTAACGTCCGGGCGCATGAGACAGATCACCGCCACCCGCCTGGGCCGGGCACTCGCCGGTGCCGGCGTCCTCACCCTTGCTCTCGCCCTGGGCGGCACCGCGTCCTTCGCTGGTGCCCCGACGACAGCCAGGCCAACGCTCACGGGTTTCGCGTCGCTGCCGGCCGCCACCTTCGTACCGGGCAGCGAACCCTCCGGCAGCCTCGTCACCGGCAACACCAACGGCTACCCCACACCCTTCGCCGACCAGCCGATCCAGGGCTTCTCGGGTATCGCCGACAACGGTGACGGCACCTTCGACGTGCTGTCCGACAACGGCTACGGCAACCAGGCGAACTCGGCGGACTTCCTGCTGCGCGTCCAGCGGCTCGCCCCGGTGTTCGCCACCGGCGAGGTCGACGTGGTCGGCGGGATCAACCTCACCGACCCCGACGGGCACGTCCCGTGGCAGTTGACCCGCACCGACCGGGTGCTCACCGGCACCGACTTCGACGTCGAGTCGATCGTCAAGGCGGCCGACGGCAGTTACTGGATCGGCGACGAGTTCGGGCCGTACCTGCTGCACTTCGACCGGGCCGGCCGGCTGCTGCGGGCACCGATCCCGCTCGACGGTGTGGTCGCCCCGGAAACCGCCGCGCGCGCCGGCGTTCCCGCCACCCTCGCCAGCAGCCGGGGATTCGAGGGTCTGGCCGCCTCCCCCGACGGTCGCCACCTCTACGCGCTGCTGGAGGGCACCGTTGCCGGTGACCCTCCCGGCCAGCTGCGGCTCAACGAGTTCGACAGGTGGGCCGGCCGCTACACCGGCAAGCGCCTCACCTACCGACTCGAAGCGCCGAACCTCGCCATCGGCGACGCGATCGCGATCGACAGACACCGCTTCCTGATCATCGAGCGGGACGGCGGGCAGGGCCCCACCGCCGTGGTCAAACGGCTCTACGTCGCCGACGCCCGCGACCGGGACCGGGACGGCCTGCTGGACAAGACCCTGCTTGTCGACCTGATGAACGTCGCCAACCCCAAGCGGCTGGGTGGCTTCGACACCACCTTCACGTTCCCCTTCCAGACCATCGAGAACGTGGTGATTCTGGACAAGCGGCGGGTGGCGGTACTCAACGACAACAACTTCCCGTTCTCCACCGGCCGCGCCCCCGGCGTCGCCGAGGACAACGAATGGATCGTCATCACGCTGCCCCGCTCGCTCGACCCGGACCGTCGCGTCCTCAGGTGACCGGCGCCGCCGCCCTGCCCCGCCCGACCTCTCGCGGTCGGGGCAGGGCGGCGGCGTTTTCCCCGAAGGTGCCCGGGTACCCGGGCGGCATGGCCGACGAGGAGTTCCGCACCGGCGACCACGTCTCCTGGGCCAGCCACAGCGGCCGGGCCCACGGTGTGGTCAAGGAGAAACTGACCGAACGCACCCACGTACGCGGGCACGCCGTGGACGCGACACCGGAGCAGCCGCAGTACCGCATCCGCAACGACGACTCGGGCCGGGACGTGGCCCACCGCCCGGAGGTGTTGCGCCGTGAGCCGTCGTGACGACCCGGACCAGACCTACCGGGAGTTCACCGAGGCGGTGAACATGAAGCCCGGCGAGCTGTCCACGTGGCTGGACACCGACGAGTCCAAGCATGTCGGCTGGCGGCGGAAGGGCAGCGGCGGCGGCGAGACGGTCGGCCACGAGTCCGGTCGAAAGATCATCGACCTGTTGCGCCGCAAGCGTGGCCAGCTGACCGAGGCCGACTACAAGCACATGCGCAAGGTCGTCGGGTACGTGCGGCGACACATGGCCCAGCGACCCAGCGGCGACGTGCGCGACACCCGGTGGCGGTACTCGCTGATGAACTGGGGCCACGACCCGGTCAAGGCACCGCTGCCGCCGCCCGGCGGCCCCTCCCGCAAGGCCCTCGACCGGCACGGCGCCCCGCCCAGGTCCCGCCGAGGCCCCGCCCGCTGATACCCACGACCCCGCGCACCCCACCCACCACCGCACCCGCGCACCAGCAGGCGACAACGTCGGCGAAGGTGCTGGGTCAGCCGGCCCGCGAGGCAGCAACTTCGCCGAAGTTGCCGGGTCAGCCGACCCGCGAGGCAGCAACTTCGCCGAAGTTGCCGGGTCAGCCGGCCCGCGAGGCAGGAGCTTCCCCGAAACTGCTGACATCAGCGCACGGTTCGCCCGCGGGACCGTGATCGGCACGCGTTCGGTGACCACGTCAGGGTTTCGGGGCA
>NZ_JBAGKI010000075.1:0-25137 GCF_036689795.1 Micromonospora palythoicola
TCTGCGTGACCTGCAAGCAGCTGGAGGAGCGGCGCTGACGGCACGCTCCCCGGCGTCCGCCCGCGGCGGTGCGACCGCACCGCCGCGACAGCCGATGGGGAGCAGATGAGCGCAGCACCGCAAGCGGGATCCGGCATCGACGGGTCGGGCAGAGCCACGAGATCGCGGCGCCGGTCCGTCACGATCCTGCTCTCGCTCGCGGTGTTCGCGGTGGCCGTCGACCTGCTGACCAAGCACCTGTCCCTCCAGGAGCTCGGCGACCGCGAGCCGGTGCGGCTGCTCGGCGGGGCTCTCTACCTGTCGCTGACCCGCAACAGCGGGGCCGCGTGGAGTCTCGGCAAGGACTACACCTTCATCTTCCCGATCATCGCGATCGGGGTGCTGGCCTGGATCGCGTGGATGGCGCGGACGCTGCGCTCGGTTCCCTGGGCGGTCGCGCTGGGTCTGGTGGTCGGCGGGGTCGTCGGCAATCTGATCGACCGGATCTTCCGGGCCCCGGGCTGGTTCGTCGGACACGTGGTCGACATGTTCAGCGTCTTCGACCCGTACGGCCGGGTGTTCCCGATCTTCAACGTCGCCGACAGCGCCCTGGTCTGCGGCGTGCTGCTCGCCGTCGGGCTGGAGTTCACCGGCCGCCAGCGCGACGGCACCCGGGCGGTGGCCGACGACCGGGCGGGTGGCACCGACCGGGCGGGTGGCACCGACCGGGCGGGTGGCACCGACCGGGCGGACACGCCGACGGGCGAGGACACCACCGCCCGGCAGCCCGCCGCGGCCGGGGACCAGGGCGACACCGACGGCGGACGGCGGGAGCGGGCGTGACGGCCACCTACGCCGCCGGTGGCGACCAGCGCAGCCTGCCGGTACCCGACGGACTCGACGGAATGCGACTGGACCAGGTCGTCGCCCGGTTGTTCGGGCTGTCCCGCACCGCCGCCGCCGCGCTCGTCGACGCCGGAGAGGCACTCGTGGACGGCACGGTACGTCCCAACTCGCACAAGGTGCGGGCGGGTTCCTGGCTGGAGGTGACGCTGCCCGCGCCGGCCACCGCACCGGTGGTGGTGCCCCAGGCGGTGCCCGGCCTGCGGGTGGTGTACGCCGACGACGACATCGTGGTGGTGGACAAGCCGGTCGGCGTGGCCGCGCACCCCAGCCCCGGGTGGACCGGCCCGACCGTGATCGGCGGGCTCGCCGCCATCGGGCACACGATCGCCACCAGCGGTGCCGCCGAGCGTCAGGGCGTCGTGCACCGCCTCGACGTCGGCACCACCGGCGTCATGGTGGTGGCCAAGAGCGAGCAGGCGTACAGCGTGCTGAAACGCGCCTTCAAGTACCGCGAGGTGGAGAAGCGCTACCACGCGGTGGTGCAGGGGCATCTGGACCCGCTGCGCGGCACCGTCGACGCACCGATCGACCGGCATCCGCATCACGACTACCGCTGGGCGGTGGTCTCCGGCGGCAAACCGAGTGTCACCCACTACGACACCATCGAGGCGTTCCCGTCCGCGAGCCTGGTCGACGTGCGGCTGGAGACCGGCCGGACCCACCAGATCCGGGTGCACTTCTCGACGCTGCGGCATCCGTGCGTGGGTGACCTCACGTACGGAGCCGATCCGACACTCGCCGCCCGGCTCGGACTGGACCGGCAGTGGTTGCACGCCAGAGAGTTGAGCTTCGAGCACCCCCGTACGGGGGACGAGGTCCGCTTCGTCAGCGACTACCCTGACGATCTGGGACGCGCGTTGGAACTCCTCCGCGACTGACGCGTCCCGCCCGTTCCGACCGACCGACGAGGGGACCGCCCGTGCGCGCCGGCGATCTGCTGCGGAAGTTGGACCAGCGACTGCTGCCCCGCCTCGCCGCCACGGTGACCCGGCTGGGTAACGGCCCGGGCCGCACGCCGCTGCTCGGGTGGGTGGCGATGTTGTCGTGCACCGCGGTGCTGGCCACGGCCGTGCTCGCCACCGGTGGTCCGCCGGTGCCGGACCGCACGGTCGGCGAGGTGACCCGGGTGGGCGTGGTCGAGGGTGACTCGATCCCCCGTTACGAGGCGACTGCGGCGGCCGACCTGGCCGCGTTGGCCGGCTCGCTCGGTGACGGCACGTACGCACTGGTCTCGCTCACCGAGTACCTCACCCCGGACCGGCTCGCCGCGGTGGTCGGTGACGTGGGGGTCGCGATGGTGTTCGGACGCGTGCCGCTGCCGCAGCGGCAGACCGAGATCGTCCGCATCCCGGCACAGCGGGTGCCGGAGGACGTGACGGCCGGCATGATCAAGCTTGCCGAGCGCAAGGAGCGGGAGGCGGCCGACTACCGCGCCCGGGCCACCGCGCTGGGCGGTGGTGGACCGACCGAACGCGAACTACGCGGCCTGTACCTCAGCGGTGCCCAGGTCGCGGCGGCGGAGGCGGCCGCGTTCCGGGCCGGGTGCGCCTGCCTCTACGCCCTGGTGGTACGCGCCGAGCCGGCGAAGCTGCGGGGTGTGGCGGCCCGGTCCGGGGTGCGGGTGGTGGATCCCGCGCCCGAGGTCCGGCGGTTGGAACGGACGGTGTTCACTCCACCGCTGCCCGAGCAGCGGGACGTCGTCCGGCCGCCGGTCGACAAGACGGCCACACCGGAACCGACCGCGAGCGCCACCCCGGTCGCCACCCCCACCGGGGTCACCACCACCGGCGGTCCGCCCGTGCCGGTGCCGACCGTGGCCGAGCCGACGGTGGCGGACCGCTCGCCGGCACCGCCGCGGGTGACGGATTCGTCACCGTCGCCGTCGTCGCCCCCGCCGGCACCCAGGGCGTCGGCAGGGACGCCGTCCACCTCGGCAGACACCGCCGACACGGGCGATCCGGAGCCGACACCGTGACGGTTGTCGACAGATCCGGGTGTCGCCCGGTGTGGCCTCAGTAGGCTTTCGTTCGTAGCCTGTCAGACGGAGACCGAAGCGCTGGGGAGGCGATCCGTGGAGGGCAGCGAGACCGGTTGGGGACGGCCCGCCGAACCGGCACCGCGGTGGCGGGCGCTGCTCGACCGAGCCCGCCTCGGCGGTCGCGGCGCGGAGCCGCCGGCCGAGCGGCGGGGTGAGGAGCCGGCACCGTCGCCTGAGCCGTTGCCGCGGCGGGGGCCGGGCAGCGGCTACGCGGGCCGGGTACCGGCCGTCGGGCAGCCGGCGGACCGGTCGTACGGCGAGGAGCCGGCATACCGCGCCGAACCGGCCTATCGGGTCGACCCGGCGCTTCCCGCCCAGCCGTACCGGGGGCAGCCGGGGCCGCCGCCGTACCCGGCGGTGCCGGAGCCGCGCCGGCCGGAGCCGGTCGAGTCGCGGTACACCCTGTTGGACAACGGCTACCGGCACGCCGGGCCGCCGGTGGAGTCCCGGTACGCCCTGCTGGACAACGGTGGCTACCAGCCGCACTCGGCGGCCGTGGCGCCGCCGGCCGTGGCGCCGCCGAGCCCGCCGCCGCAGGCGGCACAGTTGCCGGCGGTGGCACCGGTGGCCCCGCCGCCGGCCGTGGCGCCACCGGCGACGGTGGCCGGCCGTCCGGGGCGGATCGAATGGCGGGCGCAGAGCGCCGGCAGCGACCTCGAACGGGCCGCCGCGGTGCTCCGTCGCGACCTGGGCACGCCCCGGGTGATCGCCTTCGCCAACCCGAAGGGCGGGGTGCACAAGACCACGGCCACCGTGCTGGCCGCGGCCACCGTCGGCAGCGTACGCGGCCGTGGTGTGCTGGCCTGGGACGACAACGAGCTACGCGGCACCCTCGGCCTGCGCGCCGGCAGCGCCCGGCATGCCCGCACCATCCGGCACCTGGTCGCCGATCTCGTCCAGATCGAGATCCGGGAGGGCGCCGAGCTGCTGGAGATCCTCGACGACTACCTGCGGCACGCCTCCGACGGGTCGTACGACGTGCTCGCCGGTGAGGAGAGCCCCCGGTTCGCCCAACGACTGGACCAGTTCACCGTCAAGCGGGTGCTGGAGCTGCTGCGTCGCACCCACGACGTGATCTGTGTGGACACCGGCAACAACGTGGAGAGCCCGAACTGGCGCACCGTCATGCAGGCGGCCGATCAGCTGGTGGTCACCACGGTGCCCCGCGAGGACGCGGCGTTCAGCGCCGACTGGATGCTCGACCTGCTGCACGAGGAGGGGATGGGCGAGTTGGCCGACAACGCCGTCACGCTGATCTCCTGCCCCACCCCCGGCCGGTTGCCGTTGCAGAGCGACCTGGAGAAGCATTTCGCCACCCGGACGAGGGCGGTGACCGTGGTGCCGTACGACCCGGCGCTGGAGACCGGCTCGTCGATCGAGTACCACCAGCTCCAGGGTGAGACCCGGCAGGCCTGGCTGCGGGCGGCCTCGGCGATGCTGGAGCCGTTCGGCCGGTGACCGACCGTCGGCTGCGGCCGGCTGGCCGGCGGGTGCAGATGACGGTGTCGGGCCGTACCGCCGCCGCTGCCCAGGTGATGGGTGCGATCGGCGCGTGCCGGGCGGCTCACGGCGAGCTGCTGCCGCGACACGGTGTACGACCGACGACGGTAGCTGCGAGGATCATCGGGTGAGCCCGAGCACCCCCGCCGCCGAACCGCCCGCACGGCCGCCGGCCGCCGTACCGCCGTGGCCGACCGAGCCGACGACCAGCCGGCCGGCGACGGACGCCGTCGGGCCGCCCACTGGGTCGGACACCGGGCCGACAGCCACCGGGCCGGCCGCCGAGGGCGTCGCGTCGCCAAGCGACGCGGCGGCGGGGGCCGAAGTGTCGTCCGCCGAGGCCACCGGGTCGACCGCCGGGCGGCCGGCCGGGCTCGGCCGCGCGGTGGCGGTCGGTGCGGCGACGGTGTTGGTGCTGGGCCTGCTGGGGGCCCCGCTCGGGTGGATCTGGGCGGCGGTCGCGCCGGCCACCCCGGTCGTCAGGAGCGGCGACGGCGCGGTCTACGGCCTGGCGCAGCCGGAACAGCCGATCGCCGCCGACGGGTGGTTCAGCCTGCTCGGGTTGGCCTTCGGGGTGCTCACCGCGCTCGCCGTGTGGTTCCTGCTGCGCCGTAACCGGGGACCGGTCGGGCTGGTCGTCGCGGCGGCCGGTGCGCTCGCCGCCGCGTTGGTCGCCTGGCAGGTGGGGCGTCGGGTCGGCCTGGCCGGCTACCAGCGGCTGCTGGACACCGCCCCGGAGGGCACCCGCTTCAGCAAGCCGGCCGACCTGCGGGCCGGCGGGATCGAGCTGTTCCTCGGGGTGTTGCCGCTGCCCTACGGCAACGTGCTGCTGCCGGCGTTCGCCGCCGCGGTGACGTACACCCTGCTCGCCGGCTGGTCGCGATGGCCGTCGCTGCGGCCCGAGCCGGAGCCGGACGGCGCCTGGCTCACCGCACCGCCGCCGCTGCCCGCGGGTCCGGCGGGCGAAACCGGTCCGGCGGGCGGGGTGAGTCCGGGGCCGGCGGGCGGGTTCAGTTCGGGGCCGGCGGCGGCGAGGCCAGTTCCGCCAGCGGCACCGGAACCGCCCGCACCTGGCGGAGCAGCGCCGCCTCGCGATTGAGCAGGTGCAGCTCGGCGCGCAGCCGGGCCGCCGTGTCGTCGATGGCGAGCAGCCGCTGGCGGTCCGTCACCGTCAACGCCGCGGTGGCGGCGACCAGGTGGGACAGCACCGTCGGATCCTCGGGAAGCTGCTCGGTCAGCTCACCGGCCTCGGCCCGGATCAGGCCCAGGTACTGCCGGAAGACGGCGATCACCCGGGCCGCCAGCAGGTCGGCGGTCTCGTCCGGGCCGTCCGGCTCGGGCAACCACTGCACCGCGGCGGTCAGGTACGGCGCGGAGTTCCGGTCGACCTCGCCCACCCGGAACCGTCGCCGCCCCACGGTGACGATGTCGAAGCCCCCGTCCGCCAACTCGGTGACCTGCCGCAGCTCGGCCGTGCAGCCCACCTCGTGCAGGGTGACGTCGCCGGACATCTCCTGACCGGCAGCGGAGGCGACCTCCCAGCCGCTGCGGATGGCGACCACCCCGAACTCGCGTGGTGCCCCGTCGGGCAGCGCGACCAGGTGCCGGACCAGCGCGCGGTAACGCTCCTCGAAGATGTGCAGCGGCAGTACCAGCCCTGGAAAGAGCACCGTGGCGAGCGGGAACACCGGTAGCCGTTCGGTCACGTGATCAAGCGTAGCCCGATCGGCGGGCGGTGGCGTGTCCCGGCTCACCGTCCCGGACAGCGGGCGGCGCCGGTCGGCCCGGCGGACGGCCGCCTAGACTCGCAGGCGTGTTGAACCGGATCGACCTGCGCGGTGGCGCGCGTGACCCGCGCCACCTGCTGCCTCGCGCCCAGCTCGACGTCTCCGTGGCGGTCGAGCGCATCCGCCCGATCGTCGCGGCGGTGCGCGAGCATGGTTACTCGGCGGTCCGCGAGGCCAGCCAGCGGTTCGACGGGGTAGCCCCGGAGGTGCTGCGGGTGCCGGCGGAGGCCATCGCTGCGGCGGAGGGCACGCTGGACGACCAGGTCCGGGCGGCGCTGCTGGAGTCGATCGCCAGGGCCCGGCGGGTGCACGCCGATCAGCGACGGGTCGACCACACCACCCAGGTCGTGCCGGGCGGCACGGTCACCGAGCGGTGGCTGCCGGTCGACCGGGTCGGCCTCTACGTTCCCGGTGGGCTGGCGATGTACCCGTCGACCGTGGTGATGAACGTGGTGCCCGCCCAGGCGGCCGGCGTCCGGTCGCTGGTGGTGGCCAGCCCGCCGCAGCAGGACAACGGTGGCCTGCCCGACCCACGGGTGCTCGCCGCCTGCGCGCTGCTCGGCGTCGACGAGGTGTACGCCGTCGGTGGGGCCCAGGCCGTGGCGATGCTGGCGTACGGCTGCGCCGTCGACGCCGCCGGCAGCGCGCACTGCGCTCCGGTGGACATGATCACCGGACCGGGAAACATCTGGGTCACCGCCGCGAAGCGGCTGCTGCGCGGGGTGGTCGGCATCGACGCGGAGGCCGGGCCGACCGAGATCGCGATCCTGGCCGACGACACCGCCGACCCGGTGCACGTCGCCGCCGACCTGATCAGCCAGGCCGAGCACGACCCCCTCGCGGCAAGTGTGCTGGTCACCCCGTCGGCCGCGCTGGCCGACGCGGTGGACCGGGAGTTGGCCCGGCTGGTGCCGGCGACCAAGCACGCCGAGCGGGTCGGCACCGCGCTGGGCGGCGAGCAGAGCGGCGTGGTGCTCGTCGACGATCTGGCAGCGGGGTTGCGGGTGGTCGACGCGTACGCGGCGGAACACCTGGAGATCCAGACCGTCGACGCCCGCCAGTGGGCGATGCGGGTACGCAATGCGGGGGCGATCTTCGTGGGCGCGTACTCGCCGGTGTCGTTGGGCGACTACTGCGCCGGCTCCAACCACGTGCTGCCCACCGGGGGTTGCGCCCGGCACTCGTCCGGGCTGTCGGTGCAGTCGTTCCTGCGCGGCGTGCACGTGGTGGAGTACACCGAGCAGGCGCTGCGGGAGGTCGCCGGGCACGTGGTGACGCTGGCGAACGTGGAGGACCTGCCGGCGCACGGCCAGGCGGTCACCGCCCGGTTCGGAGCCGCCGGATGACCGGGCTGGACGACCTGCCGATCCGTGACGACCTGCGGGGACGATCGCCGTACGGTGCGCCGCAGCTTGACGTGCCGGTGCGGCTGAACACCAACGAGAACTCCCACCCGGTGCCGGAGGCGGTGGCCGAGGCGATCGGCAAGGCCCTCACCGCGGAGCTGCGCGATCTCAACCGTTACCCGGACCGGGACGCGCTGGCGTTGCGTGCCGACCTGGCCGAATATCTCGGCCACGGGCTCACCGCCGACGGGGTGTGGGCGGCCAACGGCTCCAACGAGGTCCAGCAGCAGCTGCTCCAGGCGTTCGGCGGGCCGGGGCGCAGCGCGCTCGGGTTCACTCCGGCGTACTCGATGCATCCGCTGTTGGCGCTCGGCACGGGCACCCGGTGGGTGCCGGCCCGGCGGGGGGTCGACTTCGGGTTGACCGCCGACGAGGCGGTCGCGCAGGTCCGCGAGCACCGCCCGGACGTGGTCTTCCTCTGCTCGCCGAACAATCCCACCGGCACCGCGCTCGACCCGACGGTGATCGGTGCGGTGCTCGACGTCGCCCCGGGGATGGTGGTGGTCGACGAGGCGTACGCGGAGTTCGCCCGGCCGGGCACGGTCAGCGCCCTCGCGGTGTTGCCGGGTCACCCCCGGCTGGTGGTCACCCGGACGATGAGCAAGGCGTTCGGGTTCGCCGGTGGCCGGCTGGGCTACCTGGCCGCCGATCCGGCGGTGGTGGCTGCGGTGCAGCTGGTCCGGCTGCCGTACCACCTCTCCGCGCTCACCCAGGCCGCCGCGCGGGCCGCGCTGGCCCACCGTGAAGCCCTGCTCGCCACGGTCGCCGAGATATCCGAGCAGCGCGACCGCATCGTCGCCGAGCTGCGCCGTCGTGGCCTGCGGGTCGCCGACAGCGACGCCAACTTCGTGTTGTACGAGGTCGGCGGCGACCAGTCGGTGGCCTGGCGGGCACTGCTGGCGCGCGGCGTGCTGGTGCGTGACGTAGGCCTGCCCGGCTGGCTGCGGGTCACCGCCGGCACCCGGGCCGAGACCGACGCCTTCCTCACCGCCGTGCACGATATCCAGCGCGAGGGGTTGATCGCCCCGCAGCCGCTACCGACGAAAGGCACATCATGAGCCGGACCGCCCGGGTGGAGCGGATCACCAAGGAGACCAAGGTCCTGGTCGAGATCGACCTCGACGGCACCGGAGTGGCCGAGATCAGCACCGGGGTCGGTTTCTACGACCACATGTTGCACCAGATCGCCCGGCACGGCGGCTTCGACCTGACCGTGCGCACCGTGGGTGACCTGGAGATCGACGCGCACCACACGATGGAGGACACCGCGCTGGCCCTCGGTGCCGCGTTCGACCAGGCGCTCGGCGACAAGGCGGGCATCCGGCGCTACGGCTCGGCAACGGTGCCGATGGACGAGGTGCTGGTCCGGGCGGCCGTCGACCTCTCCGGCCGGCCGTACGTGGTGCACGACGAGCCGCCGCTGGCGCCGTACATCGGCCCGGTGTACCCGACCAGCATGACCCGGCACATCTGGGAGTCCTTCGGTCAGGCGGCCCGGATCACGCTGCACGTGGACGTGTTGCGGGCGGCCCGCCCCGGCGGGCACCCGGACGCCCACCACGTGGTCGAGGCGCAGTTCAAGGCGGTGTCCCGGGCGCTGCGTGAGGCCACCGCGGTGGACCCGACGGCGGGCGGGGCGATTCCCAGCACCAAGGGGGCGCTGTGACCGGCGCGGGTTCGGTGCGGCGGAGGTGTCGCCGGTGAGCGGCATCCTGCCCACGCTGCTGCTGATCCTGGCCGGGGTGCTGGTCGGTGGGGCGCTGTCCCTGCACCGGCAGGGGGCGCCGCGCGGCGCGGTGGTCGTCACCGCGCTGCTGGCGGTGCTGGCCACCGCCGCGGGTGTGCTCTGGCTGCTGCCGGGGGACGGGTCATGACCGGCCGGCCCGACGGCGGGGCGACCCCCCGTCGACGGCGTCGGATCGTGGTTCTCGACTACGGCTCGGGCAATCTGCGCTCCGCCGAGCGGGCGCTGGCCGCGGCCGGGGCCGATGTGTTGGTCACCGGTGATCTCGCGGCCGCCGCCGACGCCGACGGCCTGGTGGTGCCCGGGGTCGGCGCCTTCGCCGCGTGCGTGGCCGGCATCGAGGCGATCGGCGCCGGGCCGGTGATCGCCGGGCGGGTCGCCGCCGGCCGCCCGGTGCTGGGCATCTGCGTGGGCATGCAGATCCTCTTCGAGTCCGGCGACGAACACGGGGTGGTGACCAAGGGACTGGGCCTGCTGCCGGGCACGGTGACCCGGCTCGCCGCCGCCCGGCTGCCGCACATGGGCTGGAACACCGTGCAGGCGCCGGTCGGCTCGGTGCTCTTCGCCGGCCTGCCCGCCGACAGCCGGTTCTACTTCGTCCACTCGTACGCCGTCGCCGACCCGGCCGCGCTGACCGCGTCGGGCGCTCGGGTGACCACGGCGCACCACGACTGCGACTTCGTCGCGGCGGTGGAACGCGGTGCGCTGTCAGCCGCCCAGTTCCACCCCGAGAAGTCCGCCGACACCGGTGCCGCGTTGCTGCGCAACTGGCTGGCCACCGTGCCCGCCGGTGACTGAGTTGGCCGGTGCCGCCCGCCGGGGGCCACGGTGAGCCGGGAACGGGCCCAGCGGCGGGCGGCCCGGGAGGCGGAGGCGGCCCGGCAGCGGGTGCTGCGGGAGCGCGCCGCCGCCCGCCGGGCCCGCCGTCGGGCGCTGGTCCGCCGGGTGGTGCCGACGGTGCGCCGTGGCCGCACCGGTCGGCTGCCCCGATACTCCCAGGGCGAGCGGGCCGCCATCGTGGCGCTCACCCTGGCCGCGATCACCCTGATCTGGGTGTTCGTGCCCGACCTGGCGTTGCGGGTCGGGCTGATCCTGCTGCTGCTGCTCGTCCTGCCGGTGATCGTGGTGATCGCCCTGGACCGCCGTTGACCATGCGAGAGGGACCCGACACATGAGCCTCACCCTGTTGCCCGCCGTGGACGTCGCCGACGGCCAGGCCGTCCGGCTCGTGCAGGGCGCCGCGGGCAGCGAGACCACCTACGGCGACCCGCTGGAGGCCGCGCTCGCGTGGCAGCGGGACGGTGCCGAGTGGATCCACCTGGTCGATCTCGACGCCGCGTTCGGCCGGGGCAGCAACGCCGAACTGCTCGCCGAGGTGGTGCGCCGCCTCGACGTACGGGTGGAACTGTCCGGTGGCATCCGGGACGACGCCTCGCTGCGCGCCGCGCTGGCCACCGGTGCCGAGCGGGTGAACATCGGCACCGCCGCGCTGGAGGACCCGCAGTGGTGTGACCGGGTCTGCGCGGAGTACGGCGACCGGGTGGCGATCGGGCTGGACGTGCGCGGCCGGACCCTGGCGGCCCGGGGCTGGACCCGCGACGGCGGCGACCTGTACGAGGTGCTGGAGCGGCTCGACAAGGCCGGTGCCTCCCGTTACGTGGTCACCGACATCACCAAGGACGGCACCATGCGCGGACCGAGCCTGGACCTGCTGCGCGAGGTGTGCGCCCGTACCGACGCCCCGGTGATCGCCTCCGGCGGCGTCTCCACCCTGGACGACCTGCGGGCCCTGGCCACCCTGGAGCCGGTCGGGGTGGAGGGGGTCATCGCCGGCAAGGCGCTCTACGCGGAGGCGTTCACCGTGGCGGAGGCCCTGGCGGTCCTCGCGAACCCGTGATCCGGCGGCGGCCCGGCCGCGCCGCCGCCCGACCCGCAGAGGAAGGACGCTCCCGTGCCCACCAACCGTGAGATCCAGTTGGCCGCCCGCCCGCAGGGCTGGCCCACCGAGGACAATTTCCGGCTCGTCACCGCCGAGGTGCCCACGCCCGGTCCGGGGCAGCTGCTGGTGCGCAACCGGTACATGTCGGTGGACCCGTACATGCGCGGGCGGATGAACGACGTGCGGTCGTACGTGCCGCCGTTCGCCCTGGACGCGCCGCTCGACGGCGGGGCGGTCGGTGAGGTGGTCGACGGTTCCGTCGACGGTTTCGCCCCGGGCGACACGGTGCTGCACGGCCTCGGCTGGCGGGACTACGCGCTGGTCGAGGCGAAGACCGTCCGCAAGGTCGACCCGGATCTGGCGCCGGTGACCGCCTACCTCGGTGTGCTCGGGATGACCGGGCTGACCGCGTACGCCGGGCTGCTGGAGGTGGCCGCGATGCGTCCGGGTGAGACGGTCTTCGTCTCCGGGGCGGCCGGTGCGGTCGGCAGCATGGTCGGCCAGATCGCCCGGCTCCGCGGCGCGGGTCGGGTGGTCGGCAGCGCCGGGTCGGCGGCCAAGGTCGAGCGGCTGCGGGCGCTCGGCTTCGACGCCGCGTTCGACTACCACGACGGTCCGGTACGCGACCTGCTGCGGGCCGCCGCTCCCGACGGTGTCGACGTCTACTTCGACAACGTGGGTGGCGAGCACCTGGAGGCGGCCATCTCGTCGATGAACGTGCACGGCCGGGCGGCGATCTGCGGCATGATCGCGCAGTACAACGACACCGAGGCGCCGGCCGCCCCGCGCAACCTGGCCCAGGTCATCGGCAAGCGGCTGACCCTGCGCGGTTTCCTGGTCAATGATCACGGCCACCTGCGGGAGCAGTTCGTGCGAGAGGTCTCCGGGTGGCTGCGCGAGGGCGCACTCGCCTACGACGAGACGATCGTCGACGGCCTGGAGAACGCCCCTGCGGCCTTCCTCGGCCTGCTGCGGGGGGAGAACCTCGGCAAGATGCTGGTGCGGCTGTGACCGGCGGCGCGGACCGTCAGGTCGAGCGGGGTGCCGGGCGTCGTCCGGGCGGCGATAGGCTCGTCGCATGACGGTGGCGGTACGGGTGATCCCCTGTCTCGACGTGGACGCGGGACGGGTGGTCAAGGGCGTCAACTTCGTCGACCTGCGGGACGCGGGTGACCCCGTCGAGCTGGCCGCCGCGTACGACCGTGCGGGTGCCGACGAGTTGACCTTCCTCGACGTCACCGCCTCGTCGAGTGACCGGGGCACCATGCTCGACGTGGTCCGCCGTACCGCCGAGTCGGTCTTCATTCCGCTGACCGTCGGCGGTGGGGTGCGGACGGTGGCGGACGTGGACACCCTGCTGCGCGCGGGGGCCGACAAGATCGGCGTGAACACGGCGGCGATCGCGCGTCCGGAACTGCTCGCGGAGATCGCGGAGCGGTTCGGTCGGCAGGTGCTGGTGCTCTCGCTCGACGTGCGGCGGGCAGCGGTGGGCACCACGGCAAGCGGCTTCGAGGTGACCACCCACGGCGGGCGGCGCGGCACCGGGCTGGACGCCGTGCAGTGGGCGCGTCGCGGCGCCGAGCTGGGCGCGGGCGAGATCCTGCTCAACTCGATGGACGCCGACGGCACCAAGGCCGGTTTCGACCTGGAACTCATCGGCGCGGTGCGCCGGGTCGTCGACGTTCCGGTGGTGGCCAGCGGGGGCGCCGGTGCGGCGGCCCACTTCCCGCCGGCCATCGGCGCCGGCGCCGACGCGGTGCTGGCCGCCAGCGTGTTCCACTTCGGGGAGCTGACCGTGGCGGAGGTCAAGGACGTGCTGCGCGGCGCCGGCCACCCGGTGCGCTGACACCGGCGGGAACGCTGCTGCCGGCGGGCCGCGTCCCGGCCCGCGACGGACGACGGCGTGGCGGTCAGCCGCGGCCGGAGTGTCCCTCGGGGGAGCGCCGGGGCATCGGGATCGAGCGCACCAGATATTCCTGTACGGCGGCGGCGTGCTCCCGCTCGTCGAGGTGCCAGTCCGCGGTGCCCGGCGCGCGCCGGCGGCTGAGCACCCCCTGCACCGTGTCGACGGTGGTGGCCAGCCCGGCGCTGGGCCGGGAGCGCCACAGGTGTTCGCCGTCGGGGGTGATCCGGAACCAGCCGTCGGAGACGTCGACCAGCCCGGCACCGAGCAACCGGCGGATCGCCTCCTCGATGTCGTGCCGTTCGGGAATGCTCTGGTCGAGATGGTCGGCCGTGGAGAGCACGTCGGCGAGGCGTACTCCCTCGGGGCGGCGGGTGGTCGTGGACCGTCGGTGGCGTCCGGCGCCGCTGGCGATCACCAGCGAGACGAAGATCCATGCGTCGGTACGACGCCAGGCGTTGTCCCCCATGCGGAGATTCTGCCGGGCGACCCGGCTTCAGGAAAACACCGACCGCCGCACTGCGACCGTGAGTGGCATCATGATTGCCGACAGTCGATGCGGGTGGACGGAATCGACTCGATCCGGTATGGGTCGGTGGCGCTGGGTGTTCGTCAGGTGGCCGGGGCCGGCTCGATCCGTTCCACCCTCGGTGGTTCCGGCTCGGCGACGTCGAACAGGGGCAGGAAAAGCTGGGCCAGTGGTCCGATGGTCAGCGCGTAGGCGATGGTGCCGATGCCGACCGTACCGCCGAGCACGGCGCCCACGGCCAGCACGCCGACCTCGATGATGGTGCGGACCAGGCGTAGCGACCGGCCGGGGCGGCGGGCGACCAGGCCGGTCATCAACCCGTCCCGGGGGCCGGGTCCGAGTCGGGCGCCGAGGTAGAGCGCGGTGGCCGCGCCGTTGCCGACGATCCCGGCGATCAGCAGGGCGATCCGCAGCGCGAGTGGCCCCCCGGGGGGTAGCAGGGCCAGGGTCACGTCGACCGCCAGGCCGATCACCACCACGTTGGCGACGGTGCCGAGGCCGGGGCGCTGGCGCAGCGGGATCCAGGCCAGCAGCACCAGCGCGCCCACCGCGATGACCACCGTGCCCATGCTCAGGCCGGTCAGTCGGGACAGCCCCTGGTGGAAGACGTCCCACGGGTTCAGGCCGAGCCCGGAGCGGATCATCAGCGCCATGCTGAAGCCGTAGATGACGAGCCCGACGAACAGGTGCGTCAGCCGTCGTACCGGCCGGTGCCGGAGGTTGCCAATCATTGCCACGCATGCCACTCTAGGTGCCAATTGGCGTCGCGATAGAGCCAATATCGGGGGAGTGGCCATGGTGAGTCAGGTGCGTGGGGTCCAATTGGCCCGACTGCTCGGGCAGTGGCACGCCCTGCCCGGTCGGCGACGCAGCCCCGACTATGCCGCCTTGGCCGGCGCGGTACGCGGCCTGCTCGCCGACGGTCGGCTCCCCCTCGGCGTGCGTCTGCCCGCCGAACGGGACCTGGCCGAGGCGTTGCGGGTCAGCCGTACCACCGTCACGGCCGCGTACCGCGAGCTGCGCGACAGCGGACACCTGGCCAGCCGGCGGGGTGCCGGAAGCTGGACGATGCTGCCGGGGACGCACCGGGTGGCGCCGAACGGACTGTGGATCCCACTGGACGACCGGGACATGCTCGACCTCGGTGTGGCGGCGTTGTCCGCCCCGCCCGAGCTGCTGCCGGCGGCCCGGGCGGCGGCCGAGGATCTGCCCCGCTACCTCAACGGCGCCGGGTACCACCCGATCGGGATCATCGAGCTGCGGGAGGCGGTCGCCCAGCGGTACACCGAACGGGGGCTGCCCACCTCACCCGACCAGATCATGGTCACCAACGGCACCCAGCACGCCCTGGACCTGGTGCTGCGGTTGGCGCTCGCGCCGGGCGGCGGGGTCCTGGTGGAGTCGCCGAGCTACCCGAACGCGCTGGCGGCCCTGGCCGCCCGGCGGGCCCGGATCACCACGTACGGCCTGGCCGCCGACGCCGACGGCTGGGACGCGGACCTGCTACTGGGCACGTTGCGGCAGGTGCGACCCCGCGTCGGTTACCTGATTCCCGACTTCCAGAACCCGACCGGGCACCTGATGCCGGCCGAGCTACGGGAACGGCTGGTGGCCACCGCGCACGCGGTCGGCACCGACCTGGTGATCGACGAATCGTTCGTGGACCTGCCGCTGGACGGGACCGACCTGCCGCCGCCGACCGCGAGCTTCGACCGGCACTCCCGGGTGGTGAGCGTCGGTGGCATGAGCAAGCCGTTCTGGGGCGGGCTGCGGATCGGCTGGATCCGGACCTCGGCGCCGCAGGTGCAGCGGCTGGCCGCGGCGCGGGTGGGTGTCGACATGTCCAGCCCCGTGCTGGATCAGCTGGTCGCGGTGCACCTGCTGACGGTCGCGCCGGACATCGTGGCCGCCCGGCGGGCGCAGCTGGCCGTGCAGCGTGACGCGTTGCTCGGCGCGCTGGCCAGCCGGCTGCCGGAGTGGCGGGTCACCGTGCCGCGCGGCGGGGTGACGCTCTGGGCCGAGCTGGACGGGCCGATCTCCAGCGCGCTGGCACGGGCCGCCGAGGAGGTTGGCGTACGCCTGGCGCCCGGCCCCCGCTTCGGCCTCGACGGGACGCTGGAGCGCTTCCTGCGGCTGCCGTTCACCCTGCCGGCCACCGACCTGGTCGAGGCGGTCGGGCGGATCGCGGCGGTCCGTTACGACCTGGACCGGGCGGGGCAGACCCGCTGGCCGGAGCCGAGCGTCATCGCCTGAACCGTCGCCGCCGGTCGTGGCGCGACACGGATCGGCCCCGCACCCCGGGGAGGGACGAGTGCGGGGCCGACGCGGTGGGGTCGTCAGATCTCGGCGACGGTGCCGGCGTACATCTTGTCGATCTCGTCGGAGAAGTTGCTCTCCACACCCCGACGCTTGATCTTCAACGACGGGGTGATCTCGCCGTCCTCGATGGTCAGATCGCGCGGCAGGATGGTGACCTTCTTGATGGTCTCCCAGCGGTTCAACTTCTGGTTGAGCTGGGCGACGTACTCCTCGACCATGGCCTGGGCCTCGGGGGAGGCCACGATCTCGGCGTACGGGCGACCTTCCAGCGGGGTGCCGGCCGCCCAGCCGGTGATGGCGTCCGGGTCCAGCGTCACCAGCATGGTGCAGTAGTTGCGGGCCTGACCGATCACCACGGCCTGCGAGGTGTACGGGCAGGTGGCCTTGAACATGCCCTCGATGTGCGACGGCGCGACGTACTTGCCGCCGGAGGTCTTGACCAGGTCCTTCTTGCGGTCGGTGATGCGCAGGTAACCGTCGTCGTCGAGGCTGCCGATGTCACCGGTACGGAAGAAGCCGTCCTCGGTGAAGGCGGCGGCGGTCTCCTCGGGCAGGTTGTGGTAGCCCCGCATAACCGGTCGACCCTTGATCAGGATCTCGCCGTCGGTGTCGATGCGGCACTCGAGGTCGCCCATGGCCTTGCCGACGGTGCCGATCCGCAACCCTTCGGGCGGGTTGACGAAGTTGCCGGCGCTGGTCTCGGTCAGCCCGTAGCCCTCGGAGATCGGCAGGTTCGCCGCGGCGAAGAAGGTGGCGATCTCCGGGCTCAGCGGAGCGGCACCGGAGACCAGCACCCGGATCCGGCCACCGAGACGGGCCTGGAGCTTGCTGAAGACCAGCTTCTCCGCCAGCGTGTACTTGAGCTTCAGCCCACCCGGCACCGGCTTGCCGGCCTGCTCCAGGGCGACCTTCTCCTTGCCGACGCCGACCGCCCACGCGAAGATCTTGGCCTTCGCCCCACCGGCGCCCTGGGCGGTCGTGACCGACTTGTTGTAGACCTTCTCGAAGACCCGGGGCGCGCCGCACATCAGCGTCGGGCGGACCACCGAGAGCAGCTCGACGAGCTTGTCGACCCGACCGTCCACGTACGTGGGCAGGCCGACGTGCGTGGCGCCGCAGAGCAGCGTCTTGCCGAACGAGTGGGACAGCGGCAGCCAGAGATACTGCAGGTCGTCCTCGCGGAGCAGCCCGACCGCCTCCTGCGCCACGCCCTCCCAGCACCAGCCGCCGTGCAGCAGCTCGACACCCTTGGGTCGCCCGGTGGTGCCGGAGGTGTAGATCAGGGTGGCCAGGTGATCCGGGCCGATGCCGGCGACCAGGCGCTCGATCAGCTCCGGGTCCTCGGCGAGCCGCTGGGCCCCCTGCTCCTCCAGCTGAGCCAGGGTCAGCTGGGGCACGGCCGCGGACGGGTCGGGGGCGCCGTCGAAGAGGACCACGTGGGTCAGCGCGGGCAGCTGCGCTCCGGCGATCTTGGCCGCCTGGTCCGGGTTCTCCGCGAACAGCACGCTGGAGCCGGAGTCGGAGATGATGTAGGTGGCGTCCTCGGGCTCGGTGGTCGGGTAGACCGTGGTCGTGGCGCCGCTGGCGCACATGATGCCGAAGTCGGCGATCACCCACTCGATCCGGGTGTTCGCCAGGATCGCGACCCGGTCCTCCTGACCGACGCCCAGGCCGTGCAGGCCGGCGGCGACCGCCTTGGCCCGCTGCGAGACCTGTGCCCAGGTCAGCCAGACCGGTCCGTCCGGGCCGGGGTGGGCAAAGGCGTGGCGGTCGGGGGACGCCGCCACGCGCTTGAGGAACATGTCAGGAATTGAGGTGTACGGTACATCGAGAGCCATCGCTGTAGCCGCCTTCGGGGGTGGAGGCGTGACGGTCGTCACGGTCGGTGTTCGTTACCGAAGGGTATTGCCTGTCACCGGGCGTCGGCTAGCCCTGACGATCATCCACCAGTCCGTTCCCGGCAGATGGAAGCCTCGTCTCACGCGTAGCGCGCCGCCGCCCGTGACCAGTCGTAGGTGGCCCGGATCCAGTTCCGCCGGCTGGCCAGCGCCGGGCGCACCGCGTCGCCGTGGTGGGCCAACAGGTCGGTCTCGGCCGCCAGGTACGCGCCGAGCCGGTCGTTGAACCGGTCGGCGGCGGCCCGCAGCGCCGTCGACTCGTCGCCGGTCTCCCTGGTCAGCACCGTGATCAGATTGTGCGCGTCCGGCCCGCCGTGGTGCTCCTTGGCGTAGGAGAAGACGTCGTTGCACCAGCAGATCAGGTCGGCGGCGAGCATCTCCAGGGTGGCCCAGCCGGGGTCGGCCCGGCGGACGGCCGGTGGAAAGCCGTCCAGGGCCAGGTCGGTCAGGGTGAGGCTGGGGTACACCGCGCCGGTGTGTCGGCGCATCTGGACGTACTCGTCGACCGGCGGAACCCGCTCGTGCTCCCGGTTCGCCGCCTCCCACAGCAGCGCGAGCAGGTACTCGCGCATCCCGGCGACGAACCGCAGCAGCACGGCCGGGCGCCGGTGGCCGCGTACCCGTTGGCACAGGTCGGTCAGCCCGAGCGCCAGCGTCCCGGCTGCTCCGGGCGGCGTCGGACCCGGCGCGCCCTGACGGTCCAGCACGTCCAGCAACGCGGCCACGGTCGGCGCGAGTCGGGTGGGCTCGGCGCCGAGCCCGTCCTCGTCGCAGGCGTCGTCCATCACGAACAGCCAGGAGATCAGATCGGTCAGCAGACGCAGACGCTCCGGCGGGGCCTGCGGGCAGGCCCGTCCGGCGAGCCCGGCGGCATCCGCCCGGTGCAGCCGCTGGCCGTTACTGATCAGGCCCAGTTGCTGCGCCCAGTCCGCGCTCTCCCGGGCCACGCGCTCGGTTTCACCGTGCCGGACGCCGGTGAACGGAGGCTCTCGCAGGGCCGAGACCACAAAGCTTCGCATCGCGCTCCCTGTCGCCACCCCCCCACGAGGCGGCGCGGGTCAGCGTACGGGAGCACCGATGGTGGTCGGTCGATGCGTCAAGTAACGTTTCGGAAATTGTCGTGACCGGTTCCGTACAGAGGGTTAGAAGCCCAGGCTGGCGGTGCGGAGTCGATCGGCCAGCGCCGGCGGTCCGTCGAGCTGCACCCGCGCCGCGCGCTGCCGGCCGGACAGGAACAGGGCCAGCTCACCGGGCGTGCCGACCAGCCGCAGCGGTTCGCCGCCCCGCCCGGTGGCCACCTCACCGTGGCCGGGAGCCTGCACCAGCACCTGGGCGGGGAAGCGGCGCAGGGCCAGCCGACCGAGCGCCGACAGCCGTCGCCACAACGCCCGCTCCAGCCCCACCGGCAGGTCGCGCGGCTGCCAGCCCGCCCGGGCCCGGCGGACGTCCTCGTGGTGGATGAAGAACTCCAAGGTGTTCGTCAGCTCGTCGGTGAGCGGGTTGCTCACCGGACTCCACACCGGTGGGTGCCGCACCTGGCCGAGCAGCTCGGTCCAGTCGAGCGCGGCGACCCGGCGTCGCACCCGTTCGGCGTGGCCGCCGAGTGGGGGGACGACGATTCCCGCCGCGGCGTCCGGCCGACGTTCCCGCACCACCAGATGCGCGGCGAGGTCACGGGTCGTCCAGCCCTCGTTGAGGGTCGGGGCGTCCGGGCCCAGGGTGGACATCAGCTCGGCGAGCGCCTCGCGCTCCGATCGGGCGTACCGCGGCATGACAGTGATCGTAGGCCGAGGTGGCCGGGGTCGCGTGTCGAGCGGCGCGCCGTCGATCCGGTCCGCGGCGTGACGTCGGACATATCGCCTCGGGTCGGCGTAGCGGACGCGTAGCGGTAAGGATGAGAGATGATTGTGGCGGCTTACGGCGGGGGAGAATGTGGCGAGCGGGACTAGTCGGGACGTGCTCGGTCGCGGGCTGAGCGTCCTCGGGCGGGCCATCCGGGAACAACCGAGGATCTTCGCGGTCGCCGTGTCTGGCAGCGTGCTGTTCGGCCTGATGGTGGTCGCCAGCGCGTTCGTGGTCGGCGCGGTCGTCGGTGACGTGGTGGTGCCGGCCGTGCAGACCGGTTCGGTGGCGGTGGGCGCGCTGGCGCTGGCCGCCGCGGCGCTGCTCGGGCTGAGCGTGCTGCGGGTGGTCGGCATCTTCGGTCGCCGACTGGGCGCCGGCTACATGCAGTTCCGCCTCCAGGCCGCCTACCGTCGCCGGGTCACCCGCCGCTACCTGGAACTGCCGCTGTCCTGGCACCACCGCAACGCGACCGGCACGCTGCTGTCCAACGCCAACTCCGACGTCGAGGCCGCCTGGCAGCCGATCGCGCCGCTGCCCTTCGCGGTGGGCACGCTCGTGATGCTGGTCGGTGCGGTGACGTCGCTGTTCGCCGTCGACTGGGCGCTGGCGCTGGTCGGGCTGGCCGTCTTTCCGGCCCTGTTCGCGCTCAACGTGGCGTACTCCCGTCGGATGGCCCCGCGCCAGGCGCGGGCGCAGCGGCTGCGCGCCGAGGTCAGCGGCATCGCCCACGAGAGCTTCGACGGCGCCCTGGTGGTCAAGACGATGGGTCGGGAGGCCCAGGAGACCGCCCGGTTCGCGGCCCGGGCCGGCCAGTTGCGCGACGCGCTGATCTCGGTCGGCCGGCTGCGGGGCATCTTCGACCCGATGCTGGAGACGCTGCCCAGTCTCGGCACCCTCGCGGTGCTGGTGGTCGGGGCGTACCGGCTGCGGCAGGGCGCCATCGAGGTGTCCGAGCTGGTCAGCGTGGCCTTCCTGTTCACCGTGCTGGCCTTTCCGGTGCGGGCCATCGGCTGGGTGCTCGCCGAACTGCCGCGCAGCGTCGCCGGCTGGGACCGGATCCGCCGGGTACTCGACGCCACCGGCGAGATGCCGTACGGCGACATCCGGCCCGACCCGGCCGTGGCGACGCCGGCCACGCTCACCTTCACCGACGTCGGCTTCGCCTACGAACCCGCCGAGGCGCACCTGCCCGGCGCCGAGGTGTTGGGCGAGGTCTCCTTCACGGTGCCGGCCGGCAAGACCGTCGCCCTGGTCGGGCCGACCGGGGCCGGCAAGTCCACCGTCACCGCGCTGGCGGTCCGGCTGGTCGATCCCCGGTCGGGCACGGTGAGCATCGACGGGGTGGACGTCCGGGACCTGGCCGCGGACGTGCTCGCCGGTACCGCCGCGCTCGTCGCCCAGGTGCCGTTCGTGTTCGACGACACCGTACGGGCCAACGTGTCGCTGGACCGGCCCGGCGTGGACGACGAGGCCGTCTGGGCCGCGCTGCGGCTGGCCGAGGCCGACGGGTTCGTCGCCGCCCTGCCCGACGGGCTGGACACCATGGTCGGTGAGCGGGGCACCTCGCTCTCCGGCGGCCAGCGGCAGCGGCTCACCCTCGCCCGGGCGTTGGCGGGACGTCCCCGCCTGCTGGTGCTCGACGACGCGACGAGCGCGGTCGACCCTCGGGTGGAGGCCGCCATCCTGGCCGGGCTGCGCTCCTCGGCCGGCGGCGGCCCGGGCGCGTCGATCCTGGTGGTGGCCTACCGGCGGGCGACCATCGCCCTCGCCGACGAGGTCATCTACCTGGAGCAGGGGCGGGTGGTGGCGCGGGGCACGCACAGCACGCTGCTGGCCACCGTGCCGGGTTACGCCGATCTCGTCACCGCCTACGAGCAGGCCGAGGTCGACCACGACCGGCAGCGCACGTACGACGAGGTCACCCCGATGACCTCCGGACTGGAGGTGGACCGGTGAGCGCGAGGAGTGAGCTTGCGAGCCCCGCAGTCGCGAACGGAAGGGTGGACCGGTGAGTGTGGGCTCGGTACGGGGCGGCGAGGCGCCGGAGCAGGCCGAGTCGACGTGGCGGACGCTGCGGCGGGGGCTGGCGCTCTCCCCGGAGCTGCGGGTGGGGCTGGCCGGCACCCTCGGTCTGGCCCTCGTGTACATGGTCGGCCGGGTGGCCGTGCCGGTGGCGGTGCAGCAGGGCATCGACCGGGGTATCGCCGGTGGGTTGAACCTGGACGCGTTGTTCGTGGTGGTGTCGGTCACCGCCGCGGTGCTGGTGGTGACCACGGCCTGTGGCTACCTGATGATGCGCCGACTGTTCACGGTCAGCGAGACGGCCCTGGCGGGGGTACGGGTACGTGCCTTCCGGCACGTGCACGACCTGTCGATGCTGCACCAGCAGTCGGAGCGGCGCGGTTCGCTGGTGTCCCGGGTGACCAGCGACGTCGACCAGATCACCCAGTTCCTCCAGTGGGGTGGGGTGATCCTGCTGGTCAACCTGGGTCAGCTGGCGGTCACCACGGCCGTGATGCTGGCGTACTCGTGGCAGTTGACGCTTGTGGTGTTCGCCGCCTTCGGGCCGGCGGTGCTGGTGATCCGGCTGCTCCAACGCCGGCTCGCCGCGGCGTACGGGGTGGTCCGGCAGCGCACCGGTGCCCTGCTGGGGGCGGTCGGGGAGAGCGTGGTCGGCGCGCCGGTGATCCGGGCGTACGGCATCGCGGGACGCACCGCCCGGCGGCTGGACGAGGCGATCGACGGTCAGCGGCGGGCCCAGCAGAAGGCGATCCGGATCAGCATTCTCGGCAGCTCGGTCGGTGAGCTGGCCGCCGGTCTGGCGTTGGCCGGCGTGGTGGTGCTGGGGGTGTTCCTCGGTGCCGACCGGACGCTGAGCATCGGTGAGATCACCGCGTTCCTGTTCCTGGTGACGCTCTTCATCCAGCCCGTGCAGATCGCCACCGAGGTGCTCAACGAGGCGCAGAACGCCATCGCCGGCTGGCGTCGGGTGCTCGACGTGCTGGACGTCGCACCGGACGTGGCGGATCCCGGACCGCAGGGGCGGGAACTGCCCACCGGTCCGCTGGACATCCGCTTCGCCGACGTGCGCTTCGCCTATCCGGGTGGTCCGACGGTGCTGCACGACATCAGCCTGGAGATCCCGGCGAAGAGCCGGGTGGCGGTGGTCGGTGAGACCGGCAGCGGCAAGACCACCTTCGCCAAGCTGGTCACCCGGCTGATGGACCCGTCGGCGGGGGCGGTGCTGCTGTCGGGGGTGCCGCTCACCGACGTGCGTTTCGACTCGCTGCGCTCCCGGGTGGTGATGGTGCCGCAGGACGGATTCCTGTTCGACGCCACGGTGGCCGACAACGTCCGCTTCGCCCGTCCGGAGCTGACCGATGAGCAGCTCGCCGCCGCCTTCACCGAGTTGGGTCTGGCCGACTGGCTGGACGGGCTGCCCGCCGGGTTGGCGACCGGGGTGGGCGAGCGTGGCGAGGCGTTGAGCGTGGGGGAGCGCCAGTTGGTGGCGCTGGCCCGGGCGTACGTGGCCGATCCGGACCTGCTGGTGCTGGACGAGGCGACAAGTGCGGTGGACCCGGCCACCGAGGTGCGGTTGCAGCGGACGTTGGACGCGGTGACCCGGGGCCGGACCACCCTGGCGATCGCCCACCGGCTGTCGACCGCGCAGAACGCCGACGAGGTGATCGTGGTGGACCGGGGGCGGATCGTGCAGCGTGGCTCGCACGACGAGCTGATCCGCGACCCGGATTCGGTGTACGGACTGCTCTACGCCTCGTGGCTTGAGCAGACCCGGTAGACGCCGTCGGGCCGATGCCATACCCTCCGAGTTAGGTAAGCCTAACCTCAAAGGAGGTCGTGTCATGCGGCCCAGCCCCGCCGAGATCGTCCGGACCCTGGTCGCGGGCCGGTTGCCCGGCCTCGTCCATCTGGCCTGCCGGCCCGGCCTGCACCACGCGCGCCACGCCACCGACCCCGAGGGGCGGGTGCTGCTGCTGGTGCCGGTGGTGAGCGATCTCGCGGCGGCGTTGGGCGCCGAGGACCGGGCGGTCGCGGTGGTGCTCGACGTGCTCGACCTGCCGCCCGCCGCCGGGGCGCCGTCACTGGGCCGGGCCCTGGTCTCCGGTTGGGCGCGTCGGTTGGCCGGTGACGAGGCGCGGGCCGCCGCGGTGGATTTCGCGACGGTGGAGCCCACCGGCGACCTGCTCGACGTCGGCACCCGCTTCCGGCTGTTCCGCTTCGAGGTGGCCGAGGCCCGTTGGCACCGGGCCGGCGAGTTGCGCCGCGTCGATCCGCAGGCGTACGCGGAGGCCGAGCCGGATCCGCTGCACCCGGTCGAGGCGGAGCTGCTCGCCGACCTGGGCGAGGACCACGCCGCGCGGCTGACCGGCTACCTGTGCCGGCAGCTCGGCCTTGCCGCCGGTCCGGCCGACCACGCGCCGCGGGTCGAGCGGATCGACAGGTACGGGATGCTGGTGAGCTTCGGCCGGCCGGGCGCCCGGCGACGGGCCCGGCTCGCCTTCGGCCGCCGGCTGGCCGGCCGGGCCGAGTTGACCCGACTGCTGCACCCGGTGCTCCGCGCGGGCTGAGCTACCGCTCCGACGGTGCCGAGTGGGGCACACCGTCGAGAGCGCCGGTGAGATAGCGGTGCACGGTCGGGCCGACCGTGGCGATCAGGGTCTCCGGCGGGGCGGAGGCGACCGGTTCCAGCCGGATCACGTAGCGCATCAGCGCCAGCCCGACGAGTTGACTGGCCACCAGCGAACCGCGCAGCGGCACCTCGGCCGGGTCGACGTCGAGATGATCGAGAACGCGGCGCAACACCTGGGTGGTGAGGAACTCGCGCAGCAGCCGGGCGGTCCACTCGCTGCTGACCGCGGAACGCAGCAGGGCCACCCCGGCGGCACCGGCCGGCGAGTCCCACACCGTGACGAACATGCGGACCAGCCGCTCGCCGAGGGCGGCACGGTCACCGGCGAGCACCTTCGGCAGCAGTTCCCCGGGGTTGACCGGAAAGCGCATGGCGGCCAGGAAGAGTTGCTCCTTGGTGCCGAAGTAGTGGTGCACCAGGGCCGGGTCGACCCCGGCCGAGGCGGCGATGGCCCGGATGGTGCTGGCGTCGTAGCCGCGTTCGGCGAAGGCGGCGCGGGCCGCGTCGAGGATCGTGTCCCGGGTGCCGGGTCTGCCCGGTCGCCGTCCGCTGCGCCGTACCATCGTCCTCCCTTGCTCCTGTCCGTGGTGGCGCCCCCCCCCCCCCCCGGGGCCCGGCCCGGGGGGCCCCCCCCGCGCGCCCCCCGGGCCCCCGCGGCGGGGGGGCGGCGCGCGCCCCCCCCCCCCCCCCCCC
>NZ_JBAGKI010000076.1:0-25124 GCF_036689795.1 Micromonospora palythoicola
CCGCCGCCCCGGAGGGAGGAAGCAGGTCCTGTCTCGTTAGGACGCTTCGGCGAGCGTCACGGTTGCCGTCGCCTCGGCCCCGTTTCGCTGGTACGTCACCTCGACCTGGTCACCGACCTTGCCGGCCTGGACGGCGGCCACCAGGTCGTTGGAGTCGTTGATCACCTTGTCGCCGAACCGGGTGATCACGTCACCCTGTTGCAGCCCGGCCCGCTCGGCCGCACTGCCCGGGTTCACCGCACCGATCAGCGCGCCGCCGTCGGGCGCCGCGTTCACGCTGACCCCCAGCGACGGGTGGCTGATCTTCTCGCCGCGCTGGAGCTTCTCCGCGACGTCCTTGGCCTTGTTGCTCGGGATGGCGAAGCCCACGCCGATGTTGCCGGTGTTGCCCTGTCCCGCGGTGGCGATCGCGGTGTTGATGCCGATCACCTCGCCCCGGGTGTTGACCAGTGCGCCACCCGAGTTGCCGGGGTTGATCGGCGCGTCGGTCTGCAGCAGCCCGGAGATCGAGCTCACCGCCTGGCCGGGTAGCTGCTGCCCCCCGCCGGCCTGGATGGTGCGGTCCCGGGCGCTGAGGATCCCCGCGGTCACCGAGCCCTGCAGGCCGAGCGGACTGCCCAGGGCGAGCACCTGGTCGCCGACCTGCATCGCGTCGCTGTCGCCGAGGGTGGCCGGCTGGAGATCGGTCAGCCCGTTCGCCTTCAGCACCGCGAGGTCGGTCTTCGGGTCGGTGCCGACGACCTCGGCCTGGGTGCTGGTGCCGTCGGCGAAGAAGACCCGGACCGTGTCGCCGCCCCCGGCGATCACGTGGTTGTTGGTCAACACGTAGCCGTCGGCACTGAGCACCACGCCGGAGCCCTCACCACTGCCGGTGCTGATGGACACCACGCTGTCCTGCACCGACGCGGCGATGCGCGGCAGGTCGGCACCGTCGATCACGGGTGCGGCGCTGTAGGTGCGGGTGATTGCGCCGCCGTCGCTGAGCGCCAGGGTGAGCGCCCCACCGGCGACGCCGCTGCCCAGCATCAGGGCGAACACGGCCACGCCGGCCCCGGCCAGCTTGGCGATCTTGCCGAGGCGGGGCCCGCCGGACGGTGTGGGGGCCCACGGGTTCGGCTGCCCCGGGTAACCGCCCGGAGTTCCGCTCTGCCCCGGGTAGCCGCTCGGCGTTCCGCTCTGCCCCGGGTAGCCGCTCGGCGTTCCGGCGGCCTGCCCCGGATACCCGGGCTGTCCGGCACCGGGCCCGGTCGGCTGAGCACCGCTCCAGGCGGGCTGGCCGGGATACCACGGGTTCGTGGGGTAGCGGGCGCCGGGCTGGTGCGGGTGCTGGTACGGGTGGCCGCCGGTCGGCGCCCAACCGGGCTGACCGGAGACCGGCTGTGCCGCCGGGGTCGAGCCGCCGGCGGCCGGGGCCGGCTGACTCGGTGCGCCGTCCGGGCCGAACGGCGACGGGTCGACGGCCCGGACCGGTACGGTCGGCGCCTCGACCGTCGGGTCGGCGTCGGGACGGTCAGTGGACGGAGAGTCGGACCGCGCGTACTCGGCGCGGGACAGCTCGGGTTGCGACGGCTCGGCGTCGGTGGGGGCCGGCCGGCGCGGGTCGGACTCGTACTCGGTCATGCCCCTACCTTCTCCCATTGCTCTGCGTCCCGCCTTGGGCGGAACTGAGGATTGGCTGAAAATCACTGGTCGTCGATGTCGGTGGCCGGTGCGAGCGGCAGCCGTACCCGGAAGGTGGCACCGCCGCCCGGCGTCTCGGTCACCTCGACCGTGCCCTGGTGCACGGTCACCAACGCGGCGACGATCGCCAGGCCGAGTCCGGTGCCGGTGTTGCCGTCGGTGCGGCGGGTTCGCGAGGCGTCCACCCGGTAGAAACGCTCGAAGACCCGCTCCGCCTGCTCGACGGTGAGCCCCGGCCCGGTATCGGCCACCTCGATCACCGCCAGGCTGCCGGGCTCGGCGCGCAGCCGCAACGTCACCGCCGCACCGGACGGAGTGTGCCGCAGGGCGTTTGTCATCAGGTTGCCGATCACCTGCCGCAGCCGGGCGTCGTCGCCGCGCACCACCAGGGGCCCGGAGTCGGGTTCGATCTCCAGCTCGATCCGCCGGTCCGGTGCCGTCGCCCGAGCCGCCGCCACCGCGTCCGCGGCCAGTACCGGCAGCTCCACCAGGGCCAGCGAGAGTGGTCGTTCGCGATCCAGCCGGGCCAGCAGCAGCAGGTCCTCCACCAGCAGACCCATCCGGGCCGCCTCGTCCTCGATCCGGCGCAGCAGGTCGGAGGTCTGTTCCGGGGCGCGGGCGGCACCCTGGCGGTACAGCTCGGCGAAGCCCCGGATCGTGGTCAGCGGGGTGCGCAGTTCGTGCGAGGCGTCCGCCACGAACTGCCGCATCCGTTCCTCGGAGCGGCGGGCCCGGGCCTCGGAGGCGCGGGCCCCCTCGGCGGCATCCCGGGCGACGGCCTCGGCGGACCGGGCCGCGGATTCCGATGCCGCCCGGGCGGTGAAGGCCATCTCGATCTGACTGAGCATCGCGTTCAGGGCCCGGGACAGCCGCCCCAGCTCCGACGTCGGGCAGGGCTGGCCGTCCTCCGGGTCGGGCACCCGCCGACTGAGATCACCACCGGCGATGGCGGCGGCGGTACGTTCGATCTCCACCAGCGGCTTGAGGCTGGCCCGGACGATCGCCGCGCCGATCGAGGCGAGCAGCACCAGCACCGCCCCGCCGACCAACAGGTCGATCCAGATGAGCCGCTTCACCGCCTTGTCCACGTCGGTGAGGTGCTGCCCGATCATCGCCCACTGCCCGTTCGGCAGCTCGGTGTAGAGCATCCGCCAGCGCACCTCGCCGCCACGGGCGCGGGCGGTGAACGGCTCGCCGGCCAACCGCTCGAATCCAGCGGCGTCCTCGGGCCAGGCCGGCACATCGGCGAAGCTGAATCGCCGGGTGTCGAACTTCGCCCCCTCAACGAGGCCGGTATCGCGGTTGGTCAGGACGACCAGATAGTCGGTGGGGATGCCGACCGTGCCCTGCTGCGCGAACACGGCGGTCTCGATGGTGAGGGCGGCACCCCGCAGTTCGGCGTCCACCTGGTCGACCAGGTAGCTGCGGAGGAAGATCGTGGTCAGCGAGGCGATCACCAGCAGCGCGGCGGCGACCAGGGCGAGCACGGCCGCGACCAGCTTCACCCGCAGCGGTACCGCGCGGAGTCGGGTCTTGCCCTGCTGTAACGGGTTCACGCCGCCGGCTTGCGCAGGACGTACCCGACGCCGCGCAGGGTGTGGATCAGCCGGGGATCGGTCGTGTCGACCTTGCGGCGCAGGTACGAGATGTACGACTCGACGATGTTGTCGTCGCCCCGGAAGTCGTAGTTCCACACGTGGTCGAGGATCTGCGCCTTGGACAGCACCCGGTTGGCGTTGAGCATCAGGTAGCGCAGCAGCTTGAACTCGGTCGGCGACAGCTGCACCCGCTGACCGGCCCGGTACACCTCGTGGGTCTCCTCGTCCAACTCCAGGTCGGCGAAGGTGAGCCGGGCGGGTGCCTGGTCGCCGGTGCTGGTGCGGCGCAGCACCGCCCGGATCCGGGCGGTCAGCTCCTCCAGGCTGAACGGCTTGGTCACGTAGTCGTCGCCGCCCAGGGTGAGCCCACGGATCTTGTCGTCGGTGGCGTCGCGGGCGGTGAGGAAGACCACCGGCGTACGGGTGCCGCCCTCGCGCATCATCCGGATCACCTCGAACCCGTCGAGGTCCGGCAGCATCACGTCGAGCACCACCAGGTCGGGGCGATGGTCCCGGGCCGCGCTCAGCGCGGCGCTGCCGCTGGTGGCGGTGGCCACGTCGAATCCCGCGAAGCGCAGGCTCGCGGAGAGCAGTTCGAGGATGTTGGGATCGTCCTCGACGACGAGCAGTCGCGCCTCGGTCTGGGTAGCGGCCATGCCGCCATCATCCGCGCAGACACTGCGCCTCCGCTGGGCGGATCCTGGAAAAAGCCTGTGAGCGGCAGGGCCCGCGCCGCTCTCACCACCCGGGTGCCCCGGCATCGACTGTCAGGCGGCCAACGGCAGCTCCGGCTCCCCCGCCACCGCCCCGGGTGACGTCGCGGTCGCGGACCGGGGCGTCACCGGTAGCACCGCCGCTGCCGGCCGCGCCGGCACGCGCACCGGCTGGGCGGGCCCGGTGACCACGGACGCCGGCTGCGCGGCTGGCATCGACGGTACGAGGTGCACGGCCGATTCGGCGACCCGGGCGAGTGCCCGCCGGTCGGTGGCGCGGGCGGGGTGCAGCGGCGCGGCGATGTCGACCCGGACCGTCAGCGTCCGCACGGCGAGCATCCGCCGCACCGAACGCAGCAGGGTCTCGTCGCCGACGAAGGCCGGGGCCGTGGTGGTCTCACCGGTCACTCCGCAGCGGTAGCCGATCCGCAGTGGCACGACGGGTGCCCCGGCGTCGATCGCCGCCTGGAACATCGCCGGCCGGAAACCGTTCGCCGGCCGGCAGGACGCCGCGCCGCCGCACCAGGTGGTGCCCTCCGGGAAGACCGCGACCGAGCGGCCCGACCGCAGCGCCGAGGCGACCCGGCCCACCGTGGCGGGCAGCTCACGAGGCCGGGAGCGATCCACGAACACGGTGCCGGCGGCGCGGGCGAGCAGGCCGATCAGTGGCCACCGGCGTACCTCCTGCTTGGCCACCAGCCGGGCCGGCGCGACCGCGAGCAGCGCCAGGACGTCCCACCAGGAAACGTGGTTGGCGACCAGCAGGGCCCGCCGTCGGGGCAGCCGACCGCGCACTTCGAGGCGTACCCCGCAGGCGCGGGCCGTGGTGCGGGCCCAGCCGCGCAGCGCGGCCTGACGCTCCTGCGTCGGCAGCGCCGGAAGCAGGGCCGCCAGCCCGATGCCGAGCCCGAGCATGCCGAGCAGGCCGGCGGCACGGCCCAGTTGCCGGAGCACCGGGATGGTGGGTGCTTCGCCCGGGCCGGGGAGACAGGCCGGGCCGCAGCCGGAGCTGGGCCGCCACAGCGGGCTCACGGTTGCCCGCCGAGGAAGTGCCGCAGGTAACGCGGGTTGATCCGGTCCATCGAGAGCAGGACGTAGAAGTCGGCCACCCCGAAGTCCGGGTCGTACGCCGGTTCGCCGCAGACCTGGGCGCCGAGCCGCAGGTAGCCGCGCAGCAGCGGCGGGACCAACCGGGCCGATCCGGCGATCGTCTCGGTCGGCACACCCGGTTCGGCGAACCAGGGGCGCAGCGGCCGGACCCGCAGCCGCGGGGGTGCCAGGTGCTTCGCCCGGGTCTGGGCCCAGACCTCGGCGGCGGCGAGGCCACCGTCGCCCACCGGCACGGAGGCACACCCGCCGAGCCAGCGCAGCCCTCGCAGGTGCAGGTAGCGGGCGATGCCCGCCCACATCAGGTTGATCACCGCCCCGCTGCGGTGCGCGGGGTGCACGCAGGACCTGCCGGCCTCGACCAGTTGGGTCCGCAACGGGTCGAGCGCGCTCAGGTCGAACTCGCCCTCCGCGTATCGGCGGCTGGTACGCCCCGGCGGAAGCAGCCGGTACGTGCCGACCACCTCGCCGCTGCTCTCCTGGCGCACCACCAGGTGGTCGCAGTACGTGTCGAAGACATCGCGGTCGAGGCCGGCCGCGTCGACGGACACGGTGGCGCCCAACTCGCCGGCGAACACCTGATGACGCAGGCGTTGCGCGGCCTCGACCTGGCTGGGACTGTCGGCGATCGAAAGGATGTAGCCGCTGGTCGTCAGTGCGACGTCCACGGCTGGCAGAACGGCCATGCCTTCTGTGTAGCGCCCGGTCGGTTGCCAGCCATGGTGACCAGCGATGTCGATCCGGTGAACGCCGGTCGGCGGCCGGTGGCCGACCCGCCGCGCCGGGCGTCGGCGACGGCGTGCGAGGCTGCCGGTGTCGGCGACGAGGCCGCGCGGGCGGAGGGCTTGATGATCATCGAGGGACGCTTCAACGGACCACCGGGCTCGGGCAACGGCGGTTGGAGCGCCGGGGTCTTCGCCACCGCGTACGGCGGGCACGGTCCGGTCGAGGTGACCCTGCGCCGCCCGCCGCCGCTGGACACGCCGCTGAGCCTGGTCGACGCACAGGTGCTCGATCCGGCCGGCGAGGTGATCGCGCAGCTGCGCCCGGCGGGCGATCTCGGCGAGGCCGTCCCCCCGGTGGACCTGGCGTCCGCCCGGGCCGCGTCGGCGGCGTACCCGGGACTGGTGGAGCACCCGTTTCCCGGCTGCTACGTCTGTGGTCCGCGGCGCGCCGACGGCCTGCGGATCTTTCCGGGTCGGCTGCCGGACGGCCGGACGGCCGCGCCGGTACGGGCACCTCGGCGGGTCGTCCCCGCCACGGTCTGGGCCGCCCTGGACTGCCCCGGCGGCTGGGCGGTAATCGGTGCCGGCCGGCCGTACGTGCTGGGCCGGATCGCGGCCCGGATCGAGGCGCTGCCCCGCCCCGACGACGAGTGCGTGGTGACCGGTGCGGTGATCGCCACCGAGGGCCGCAAGGCGTTCGTGCACACCAGCCTGTACGCCCCGGACGGTCGCCCGCTCGGTCACGCCCGGGCGACCTGGATCGCCGTGTAGACCCGGCGGTGATCGGCTCGTACCTGGGGATGAGACGTCTCCTGCCTGAGACGGACCACGATTTCCCGAACGAGCCCGATTGAATTACTTGACCATTAACGTCACGCTGTGCAACGGCGCACCCCGGCGCCACACGGGAGGAGAACGATGACCGACGGGCGACCAAGCCCCACCAACGACGCCCAGATCGTGGTTTCCGGTCTGACCAAGCGATACCGCAACGTGCTCGCGGTCAACAACCTGTCGTTCACGGTCGAACCGGGTCGGGTCACCGGCTTCCTCGGCCCGAACGGTGCGGGTAAGACCACCACCCTGCGGATGCTGCTGAACCTGGTCACCCCGACCGCCGGCACCGCCACCATCGGCGGACGGCGCTACCCCGACCTGGCCGACCCGCTGCGGCACGTCGGCGCGGTGCTGGAGGCGTCCAGCGCGCACAAGGGGCGCACCGGAGTCAACCACCTGCGAGTGATCTCCGCGGCCGCCGGGCTGCCACGGGAGCGGGCCGACCAGGCGTTGGAGCTGGTCGGGTTGACCCCTGCGGCCAAGCGCAAGTTCAAGGGTTACTCGCTGGGCATGAAGCAGCGGCTCGGCATCGCCGCGGCGATGCTCGGTGACCCCCGGGTGCTGATCCTCGACGAGCCGGCCAACGGCCTGGACCCGGAGGGCATCCGGTGGATGCGCGGGTTCCTCAAGGGCCTGGCCGCCGAGGGCCGCACGGTGCTCGTCTCCAGCCACCTGCTCTCCGAGATGCAGTTGCTGGCCGACGACGTGGTGATCATCGCTGCCGGACAGTTGGTCCGGCAGGGTCCGGTGGAGCAGGTAATCGGGTCGATGGCGCAGGGCGTCCGGGTGCGGGTCCGCACTCCACAGGCCGACGCGCTGACCGCCGCGCTGCAGGGCGGGCCGGCCACGGTGGAGAACGACGGGCAGGGTGCCCTGCTGATCGGCGGGGTCGACGCGCCGACGGTGGGTCGGACGGCCCTGACCGCCGGGGTGGAACTGCACGAGCTGACCACCGAACGACCCGACCTGGAACGCGTGTTCCTGGAACTGACGGCCGGAAAGGCGGGCATCCGATGAGCAACCTTGTCCGCTCCGAACTGCTCAAGATCCGTACGACCAGCACCTGGTGGTGGTTGGCCATCGGGGCGTTCCTGTCGATCGCCATGGCCTTCGCCTTCAACGCGTGGCTGGCCACCGAGACGCTCAGCGGCGGCGGCGAGGAGTTCGGCTACACCGGCGACGCCGCCTCCGCGCCCGGCCAGGCGGCGAACCTCTACACCTCGGGGCAGTACCTGGGGCTGATGTTCGTGATGCTCATCGGCATCCTGATGGTCACCAACGAGTTCTTCCACCAGACCGCGACCACGACGTTCCTGGCCACCCCGCGACGCACCTCGGTGATCGTCAGCAAGCTCGTCGCGGCCAGCCTGCTCGGCTTCGCGTTCTGGCTGGTGACCACGATCATCGACCTGGCCGCCGGTGCGACGTTCCTGTCCCTCAACGACTACGGCACCCAGCTCGGTGAGTGGGAGGTCCAGCGGGCCCTGCTGCTCAACCTGATGGCGTACGCGATCTGGACGGTGCTCGGCGTGGGCATCGGCACGTTGATCACCAACCAGTTGGGTGCGGTGATCACCGCCTCGGTGCTCTACCTGATCGGCACCCAGGTGGTGGGGCTGCTCTTCCTGCTGCTGGCCAACGTGCTCGACAACATGGCCGTGATCAAGTGGCAGGTGATCTGGCCGGCCGCCGCCTCCCAGGTCATGATCACGCCGGGCGAGAACGAGATGCTGCCCGCGTGGTGGGTCGGCGCGCTCGTACTGGTGGGCTACGCCGTGGTCAGCGGCTTGGTCGGGATCCTCCTCACCCGGCGCCGCGACATCTCCTGACAACCGGGCGGCCGACCTGGTCGCCCCCGCCCCGACGGGCCCGGTCCACCGGCGCGCCGGGCCCGTCGGCCATAGCAGCGATCAAGGGAATACGCAGCGCTTACCGAACTTCTGGCATCTTCTGTGAATCCGACCACGGGACGGAGGCGGAAATGCCCCGGAGTCGGCTACGGCGTAGCCTGGGAACCGTCCTGTGCGTCCGTCCCGGCGCATCGGGCACCGCGTGACACACAAACCCGCGTGAAAGAGGCGATTACCGGCCGTGTCGACCCAGCAGACTTCGCAGGAGAACCCACTGGCGGGTTTCGGCCCGAACGAGTGGATCGTCGAGGAGATGTACCAGCGCTACCTCGCCGATCCCCGCAGCGTCGACCCGGCCTGGCACGACTTCTTCGCCGACTACCGGCCCGGTCAGCACACAGCGGGCACCGGTGACGGGCGGCCGGCCACCACCGCGACCAAGGAGGCCACCCCGGCCAGGACCGAGACGGCCAGCAAGAACGAACCGGCGGCCAAGAGCGAACCGGCGGCCGAGGCCGAGCCGACGGGCAAGGGCGAACCGGCAGGCAAGGGCGACCGCCGCGCGGCGGCGGAGACCTCGAAGCCGGCGTCCGCCGCGTCCAAGCCGACCACCGCGAAGCCGGCCGCCGCCAAGCCGGCCGCCGCCAAGGCCGAGCCGACGAAGAGCCAGCCCACCCGGACCGCGCCCACCACCGGCGGGCCACAGACCACGCCGCTGCGCGGAGTGGCCGCCAAGATCGTCCAGAACATGGACGCCTCGTTGGCCGTACCGACCGCGACCAGCGTCCGAGCCGTGCCGGCCAAGCTCCTGGTCGACAACCGCATCGTGATCAACAACCACCTCGCCCGGGGACGCGGCGGCAAGGTCAGCTTCACCCACCTGATCGGCTACGCCCTGGTGCGGGCGCTCGTCGCCCACCCCGAGATGAACAACTCCTTCGCCGAGGTCGACGGCAAGCCGGTGATGGTCCGCCCCGAGCACGTCAACCTTGGCATCGCCATCGACCTGACCAAGCCCGACGGCAGCCGCAACCTGGTGGTTCCCTCCATCAAGGCCTGCGAGCAGATGGACTTCCGGCAGTTCTGGCAGGCGTACGAGGACGTCGTGCGGCGCGCCCGTCGCAACGAGCTGACCATGGAGGACTACTCCGGCACCACCATCTCGCTGACCAACCCGGGCGGCATCGGCACCGTGCACTCGATGCCGCGACTCATGCAGGGCCAGAGCGCGATCATCGGGGTCGGTGCCATGGAGTACCCGGCGCCGTACCAGGGCATGAGCGAGGCCACCCTCGCCGAACTGGCGGTCAGCAAGGTCATCACGCTGACCAGCACATACGACCACCGGATCATCCAGGGCGCGCAGTCCGGCGAGTTCCTCAAGGTCATGCACGAGCTGATGCTCGGCGAGCACGGCTTCTACGACCAGATCTTCACCTCGCTGCGGATCCCCTACGAGCCGGTGCGCTGGATGCGCGACGTCGCGGTCGACAGCGAAGGTCAGATCAACAAGACCGCCCGGGTCCACGAGCTGATCCACTCCTACCGGGTGCGCGGTCACCTGATGGCCGACACCGATCCGCTGGAGTTCAAGATCCGTAAGCACCCGGATCTGGATGTCCTCCAGCACGGGCTGACCCTGTGGGATCTGGACCGCACCTTCCCGGTGAACGGCTTCGCCGGCCGTCAGCGGATGAAGCTGCGGGAGATCCTGGGGGTGCTGCGCGACTCGTACTGCCGCCGGGTCGGCATCGAGTACATGCACATCCAGGACCCGGCCGAGCGCCGCTGGATCCAGGAGCGGGTCGAGCGCAAGTACGAGAAGCCGCCGGCCGGCGAGCAGAAGCACGTGCTCAACCGGCTCAATGCCGCCGAGGCCTTCGAGACCTTTTTGCAGACCAAGTACGTCGGCCAGAAGCGCTTCTCGCTGGAGGGTGGCGAGTCGCTCATCCCGCTGCTCGGTGAGGTGCTGGAGAACGCCGCCGAGGACGGGCTGGACGAGGTCGTCATCGGCATGGCCCACCGGGGCCGGCTCAACGTGCTGGCCAACATCGTCGGCAAGCCGTACGAGAAGATCTTCTCCGAGTTCGAGGGACACCTGGACCCACGCTCCACCCAGGGCTCGGGCGACGTGAAGTACCACCTGGGCCAGAACGGCAAGTTCACCACTCCCGACGGCGACCACGCCGTCAAGGTGTCGGTGGTGGCGAACCCGTCGCACCTGGAGGCCGTCGACCCGGTGCTGGAGGGCATCGTCCGGGCCAAGCAGGACCGCATCGACCTCAAGCTGGAGGGCTACACCGTGCTGCCGCTGGCGGTGCACGGCGACGCGGCCTTCGCCGGCCAGGGCGTGGTGGCCGAGACGCTGAACCTCTCCCAGCTGCGCGGTTACCGCACCGGCGGGACGGTCCACGTGGTGGTCAACAACCAGGTCGGTTTCACCACCGCGCCGGAGTACAGCCGCTCCAGCCTCTACAGCACCGACGTGGCCCGGATGATCCAGGCCCCGATCTTCCACGTCAACGGCGACGACCCGGAGGCCGTCGTCCGGGTGGCCCGGCTCGCCTTCGAGTACCGCCAGGCGTTCAACAAGGACGTCGTCATCGACCTGGTCTGCTACCGGCGGCGCGGGCACAACGAGGGCGACGACCCCTCGATGTCCAACCCCCAGATGTACCGGATCATCGACTCGAAGCGCTCGGTCCGCAAGCTCTACACCGAGGAGCTGATCGGGCGGGGTGACATCACCGTGGAAGACGCCGAGGAACTGCTGCGCGACTACCAGGCACAGCTGGAGCGGGTCTTCAAGGCCACCCGCGACGCGGCCAGCACGCCACGCCAGCTGAGCCGCCCACCCCGGCAGGACGAGCCCGAGCCGCAGGTGGAGACGGCGACCGAGGCGTCGGTCATCAAGGCCATCGGTGAGGCGCACGTCAACCTGCCCGACGGTTTCACGCCGCACAAGCGGATCCGGCAGCTGCTCGACCGGCGGGCCCGGATGGCCGTCGAAGGCAACATCGACTGGGGTTTCGGCGAGATCATCGCCTTCGGCGCACTGCTGCACGACGGGGTGACCGTCCGGCTAGCCGGGCAGGACTCGCGCCGCGGCACCTTCGTGCAGCGGCACGCCTCGATCGTCGACGCGGAAACCGGAGACGACTACCTGCCGTTGCAGTCGCTCACCGCCGACGGCGAGCGGTCCCGGTTCTTCGTGCACGACTCGCTGTTGAGCGAGTACGCCGCGATGGGCTTCGAGTACGGCTACTCGGTGGAGAACCTGGACGCGCTGGTCTGCTGGGAGGCGCAGTTCGGCGACTTCGTCAACGGTGCCCAGTCCGTGATCGACGAGTTCATCTCCTCAGGCGAGGTGAAGTGGGGCCAGCGTTCCGCGGTGACCCTGCTGTTGCCGCACGGCCACGAGGGTCAGGGACCGGACCACACCTCCGGCCGCCCGGAGCGCTTCCTCCAGCTCTGCGCCGAGGACAACATGCGGGTGGCGAACCCGACGACGCCGGCGAACTACTTCCACCTGCTGCGCCGGCAGGCGTTGTCGCCCAAGCGCAAGCCGCTCGTGGTGTTCACGCCCAAGTCGCTGTTGCGGCACAAGCTCTGCGTCTCCTCGGTGGAGGACTTCACCACCGGCGGCTTCTCCCCGGTGCTGGCCGACCCGGCGGCCGGCAACCCCGAGCGGGTCAAGCGGGTGCTGCTCTGCTCGGGCAAGGTCTACTACGACCTGTTCCAGGCCCGGCAGGAGCGTGGCATCAGCAACACGGCGATCATCCGCCTGGAGCAGCTCTACCCGATGCCGGTGGAGGAGATCCGCGCCGCGCTCGCGCAGTTCCCGAACGCGGAGGACTTCGCCTGGGTCCAGGAGGAGCCGGCCAACCAGGGCGCCTGGTCCTTCGTCGCGCTCAACCTGCTGGAGCACCTCGACGACGTCCGGCTTCGACGCATCTCCCGTCCGGCCGCCGCGGCTCCGGCCGTCGGGTCGGCGAAGATGCACGAGGTCGAGCAGACCGCGCTGATCGAGGCGGCACTCCCCCGCCCCTGACGAGAACTCACCCGGTCCCGTCCCGCCCCAGGGTGGGACGGGACCGGACGGTTTCACCGGGGCTCCGGTGAGGAAGCGAGCGGACCGATGTACTTCACCGACCGGGGCATCGAGGAACTGGTCGAGCGGCGCGGCGACGAGCAGGTCAGCCTGGAGTGGCTGGGCGCACGGCTGCGTGACTTCGTCGACCTGAACCCGGAGTTCGAGACCCCGATCGAACGGTTCGCCACCTGGCTGGCCCGGCTCGACGACGAAGACGACGACTGATCCCGTGTCCACCACCCGCGCGGTTGCCCAGCCTCGACGCGGGCGGTCGCCGAGCGTGCCCGTCACCGTGTCGGGTCGCCGGGCGGTCGTGGCCGCCGGCGTCGCCCTGGCACTGCTGCTGGCCGGGTGTTCCGACGAACCCGCCCCACCTCGGCCACCCGACCCGGTCGGCTCCGCGCCGCCGCCCGTGCCCTCGGTGTTCTATCTCGACCCGGCCAATCCGGCCGAAGCGGAGGCACAGCGGCACGTGGCCCAGGGTGACTCGACCGCGGCAGAGGCACTGCGGTTGATCGGCAGCCGGCCCAGCGCGAAGTGGCTGACCGGCGACGCGGCGCGCGACGAGGTCGACGCCTTCCTGGGGCAGGCCGCGATCGCGGGCCAGACACCCGTGCTTGTGGTGCACAACGTGCCGCAACGCGACTGCGGCCGGCAGGGCGAGGGTGGCGCCCGTACCGGCGCGGAGTACCAGGCGTGGATCCGCGACGTCGCGGCCGGTGTCGCCGGCCGTCCGGTGATCGTCGTCCTCGAACCGGGTGCGCTGCCCGACGCGGTGGCCGGCTGCGTCCGCGACGCCGCCGGCCGGCTCGCCCTGCTGCGCGACGCGGTCACCGTGCTCGCCAGCACCGGCACCGCCCGGATCTACCTCGATGCGGGGCATCCGGGGTGGATCCGCGACGTCGAGGCGGTGGCGGCAGCCCTGCGCCAGGCCGGCGTGGATCAGGCCGACGGGTTCGCGCTCAACGTGGCGAACTTCGTCCGCACCACGGACAACGTCACCTACGGTCACCGGATCTCCGACGCGCTCGGCGGTGACACCACGTTCGTCATCGACACCAGCCGCAACGGCAACGGCCCCTACCCGGCCGAACGGGTCGGCGGTGCGCCGAGCTGGTGCAACCCGCCGGGCCGGGCGATCGGCGAGGAACCCACCGCCGAAGCCGGCCTACCCCGGGTCGACGCCCTCCTCTGGATCAAGTTCCCCGGCGAGTCCGACGGCGACTGCCGTACCGGCGAACCACCCGCCGGCCAGTTCTGGCCCACCTACGCCATCTCGCTCGTCGACCCCCCAACAACCCGTTGATCATGAGGTTAGCGGCAACAAAACGGGACAAGAATCCGGCTAACCTCATGATCAACGCGGGTTGGTGGGGGTGGGTGTCAGGCCGGTGCGGCGGAGCTTCTGCCAGCCCAGGCGGCCACCGGTGAGGGCGGTGGTCACGGACTGGATCATCACCAGGTACATCAGCTGGCGGTAGACGAACTGCTGCAACGGCAGCACCCACAGCACGCTGAGCTTCTCCCGGTCGAGGCGGAACGCGACCACGGCGGTGAGCGTCTGCAAGGCGAGCATGACCAGCCAGGCCACCGCCGTCGCGGTCCGGTCGAGGAAGAACAGGCCGTAGAGCGCGAGTAGATCGATCACCGGTGCCAGCAGCGGCAGCAGCACCCCGAACAGGCTCAGAAACAGCAGGCAGCGACGGGTGAATCGGCCGGAGGCGCCGCGGTCGACAAGTGAGCGGCGGTGTTTCCACATCGCCTGCATGGTGCCGTAGCTCCACCGGTACCGCTGCTTCCACAACTGCCCCAGCGTCGCCGGGGCCTCCGTCCACGCCCGGGCCGTCTCCTCGTAGACCACCTTCCAGCCGGCACGGCCGAGCGCCATGGTGATGTCGGTGTCCTCGGCCAGCGTGTCGTCGGTCAGGCCACCGGCGTAGCGCAGCGCCTGCCGGCGGAAGGCACCGATGGCCCCTGGCACGGTGGACATGCAGCGCAACGTCTCGTACAGCCGACGGTCGAGGTTGAAGCCGATGACGTACTCGATGTGCTGCCACTTGGCGATCAGGCTGTCGCGGTTGCCCACCTTGACGTTGCCGGCGACCGCGCCGACCTGCGGATCCGCGAAGGGTTGGACGAGCCGTCGCACCGAGTCGCGCTCGAACACGGTGTCCCCGTCGACCATCACGATCAGTTCGTGCCGGGCCAGCGCGACCCCGGTGTTCAGCGCGCTCGGCTTGCCGCCGTTGGGCTTGCGGACGACCCGGACGTTCGGCAGCCGCAGCGCCTCGACGATCTCCGCCGTGCCGTCGGTGGAGCCGTCGTCGACCACGATCACCTCGATGCCGCCCGGATGGTCGCCACCGGCCAGCGAGCGGACGGCCGCGGCGATCCCCTCCTTCTCGTTGTACGCGGGCACGATCACCGAGACCGGCTCGGTCACCGGCGCCCCCCAGGCCCAGTCAGGGGCGCGGCGTCGCCGGGCGTGCCGGCCGGCGAGCACCAGCAGCAGGACGGTACGAGCCACCGTCAGCGCGCCCACCGCCAGGAAGATGAACCCGAGCCAGCCCAGCGTCCGGTCCGCGCCCTGCACCCCCCAGATCAGCATCCGGCCGCGCCAGCGCTCCCCGGTGCTGGCCGGCTGACCGGCGTCGACCCGGTGGTCGACGCCGGCCTCGGCCAGCGCGAGGTTCAGGCCACCGGTGACGGTGACGAAGCGGTAGCCGCGCTCCCTCATCAGCGGGATGAACCGGTCGAGCGCGGCGACGGTCTGCGCCCGTTCGCCGCCCGCGTCGTGCCAGAGCGTGATGGCCCCCGAGTATCCGGGCGGCGTGGCGTTGGCGAGGATCTGCTCCACGCCGGGCAACGCCCAGTCCCGGCTGTCGGTGTCGTTGAGCACGTTGAGGTAACCCAGCTCGCCGGCCTGGGCGAACACCGGCCAGTCCAGATCGTTGATGGCCTGGGCGTAGGAGGAGTAGGGAAAACGGATCAGCGCGGTACGGACTCCGGTCGCGCTGGCGATTGCCAACTGGGTCTGGGTGTACTCCATCCGGCGTCGCCAGTCGGGCAGCACGGTCAGGTCCGGATGCGTGAAGGTGTGCACGCCGATCTCGTGGCCGTCGGCGGCCAGTTCCTGAACCAGCTCCGGATGGCGGGCCACCTGCGAACCGACCACGAAGAAGGTCGCCGGCACCTGATGAGCGGCCAGCACCCGCAGCACCTCGCGGGTCCAGACCGGGTCGGGACCGTCGTCGAAGGTGAGCGCGACGGTGCGCGGGGGCAGTCGGTACGACCGGGTCAGCCCACCGGTGCTGCTGATGATCGGGCCACCGGCGACCACCGCCGTCGGCACCGCACGCTGCCCGTCGTGGCTGGTCTGACGATCCGGCGCGAAGGACGCGTTGGCGTACGCGCCGACGAGCAGCACGGCGGCGAGCATCGCGCAGAGGACACCGAAAAGGGTCCAGCTCGGCGGTGGCACGACGCGGCGCCCTCGTACCGGCCGGCGGGACCGGCGCGCCGGCAACTCAGTCATCGGCCGGGACGGCCTCGTCGGCACCGTCCGACGGGTCGACGCTCGGCGACGCCGGTGCCGTGCTGGACGGCTCGACGCTGGGAGTGGTCGCCGGTGTGGTCGACCGGGAGGGTCGCGGTGACGCCGGTGGCGACGACGAGGTACGGCTGGCTGGCGCCGGGATGCTTGTCGTCCTGGCTGCCCGGGTCGGGGTGGCCTGCGGGCGCGGCGCACCGCCGCCCGTGGTCCGGGAGGCGGCCGTGCTCGGCGGCGCCTGCACGGCGGGGATCGACGGGGCCGGTGGCGGTTGCCAGGGCCGGCGGGTCGGCTCCACGAAGGGCAGCACCCTGTCGGCGTTCACCGGACCACCCGCGAAGCTCGCCACGACCAGGCCGGTGTAGAGCAGACCCACCAGCCCCAGGGCGTACCCGATCCAGCGCAACCGGGACCGGCGCCGGCCGCTCGGGTCCACGAAGACCGGCGGTGGCTGGGGTACGGCGGCCATCACGGTGGTGGGGCTGTCCCCCGGCAGCACCACCGTGGGGGCGTCCACCACCGCAGGCACGTCCGACACGGCCGGCTGCACGAGAGTAGGGGCATCTGCAACGACCGGCGGCACCATCGCAGGCACGTCCGGTACGGCCGGCCGCACCACTGTCGGGGCCTCCGCCACGGCGGGCGACGCCACCATCGGTGCCGCTGCGGGCCTTGGCGTCGTGGCCGGTTCGGTGGCCGTGGTCCGCTCGGGTCCCCGCCCGCCGTCGGCCGCATCGGCGCTGGTCAGACGGTCCGCAGTCATGCCGGGAGTCTAGGAGTGAACAATTCTCGGCTTAGTCGGGGAGCCCGGCGATGGGACGGCCATCGCAGGTCACCTGACGAACGGCGCAACCGCGTGAGCGTCGAATCGCGGAGCGTGAGCACTGCCTCGACCGGTAGGCGGTCCGTTTACTCGAACCGGCTCCTTGTGGCTCGCCGAAACCGGCCGGGAGCAGGTCGAACGTACCGGCTGCGCTCGTGCTGGCGGTGTAGGGACCGGATGGTCCGGCCGCCGCCCCTGGTCGGTCGGGCCAAAATAAAGATCTTCCTGGCCGAGCCGGAGGTCAGCCGGGCGCTCGTCGGACGGGTGGTCACCCGAGGGCCCGGGTGGGCGGGCCCGAGGACCCACGCGAGAACCACCCTGATCTTGTAGCGTGAGTGCCGTGGCCCGCAGCGTTTACCTGACCAGTGTCGGCTCGGGCGGGGGGAAGTCGACCATCGCCCTCGGCCTCGCCGAGTTGCTGTCCCGACAGGTCGGCGGGATCGGCGTGTTCCGGCCGCTGGTCGCGCAGGATCGCCCCGACCCGATCCTGACCCTGCTCAGCGAGCGTTACCGGGTGGGCCTACCGGTGTCGGACCTGAACGGCACCACGTACGCCGAGGCCACCGCCCTGGTCGCCGACGGTCGTCGGGAGGAACTGATCTCCCGGATCGTCGAGCGTTACCGGGAGGTGGAGCGGCGGTTCGCGGCGATGGTCGTGGTGGGCAGTGACTTCGCCACCGCCGGTGACACCGCCGGCCCACGCGAGCTGGCCTTCAACGCCAGGCTGGCCACCGAGTTCGGCAGCGTCGTGGTGCCGGTGGTCGACGGCTACGGGCAGCAGCCGTCGGCGATCGCCGCAGCCGCCCGAGGCGCCTATCACGACCTCGCGGACCTCGGCGCGACCGTGCTCGCGGTGCTGGCCAACCGGGTTCCCGGGGCGATGGCGCTGCCCCGGTTGCCGGTCCCCGCGTACGCCATCCCGGAGGTGCCGAGCGTGTCGGCGCCGACGGTGGCGGAGGTGGCGGGCGCGTTGGGTGCCACGCTGCTGGCCGGCGACGAGACCGCGCTCGCCCGCGACGTGCTCGACTACGTCGTCGGTGCGGCGCACGTGCCGACCCTGCTGGAACACCTGACCGAGGGCGCACTGCTGATCATGCCCGGTGACCGGGACGATCTGCTGGTGGCGGCGAGCGCCGCGCACGTGGCCGGGCAGGTGTCGCTGGCCGGGTTGGTGCTCACCCTCGGGGTGCCGCCCGACCCCCGGGCGATGCGTCTGGTGGAGGCACTGAACGCCCGACTCGCGGTGCTCTCGGTGACCAGCGACAGCTATCACACGGTGGCCGCGTCGAGCCGGATCGAGGGCCGGCCCAGCAACGGGAACCCCCGGAAGGTGGAGGCCGCGCTGGGCGCCTTCGAGGCGCACGTGGACACCGTCGAGCTGGCCGGCCGGCTCCGGGTCAGCCGGTCCGCCCGGGTCACCCCGTTGATGTTCGAGTACGACCTGATCGACCGCGCCCGGGCCGGACGGCGACATCTGGTGCTGCCGGAGGGCACCGAGGAACGGATCCTGCGCGCCGCCGAGATCCTGTTGCGCCGGGGAGTCGCCGACCTGACCCTGCTCGGCCGGTCGGACGAGGTTGCCCGGCGGGCCCGGGAACTCGGGTTGGACATCGGCGAGGCGCGGGTGGTGGACCCGGCGAGCAGCCCGTGGCGCGACGAGTTCGCCGAGGCGTACGCGAAGCTGCGCGCGCACCGGGGAGTCACCGCCGAGCTGGCGCACGACATCGTCGCCCAGCCGAACTACTTCGGCACCATGATGGTGTGGGCGGGCCACGCCGACGGCATGGTTTCCGGCGCCACGCACACCACGGCGGCGACCATCCGGCCGGCCTTCGAGATCGTCAGGACCATGCCGGAGGTCTCCGTCGCCTCCAGCGTCTTCTTCATGCTGCTCGCCGACCGGGTGCTGGTCTACGGCGACTGCGCGGTCAACCGTGATCCGGACGCCGCCCAGCTCGCCGACATCGCCATCTCCTCGGCGGACACGGCGGCCCGGTTCGGCATCGAGCCCCGGGTGGCGATGCTGTCCTACTCCACCGGCGCCTCGGGCGCGGGCGAGGACGTGGAGAAGGTCGCGGCGGCCACCGAGTTGGTCCGGCAACGCCGACCCGAACTGGCCGTCGAGGGTCCGATCCAGTACGACGCGGCCATCGACCCGGCCGTGGCGGCCACCAAGCTGCCGGGCAGCGCGGTCGCCGGCCGCGCGACGGTCTTCATCTTTCCCGACCTGAACACCGGCAACAACACGTACAAGGCGGTGCAGCGCTCGGCCGGGGCGGTGGCCGTCGGGCCGGTCATGCAGGGCCTGCGCCGGCCGGTGAACGATCTCTCCCGGGGGGCCACCGTGCCGGACATCGTCAACACCGTGGCGATCACCGCCATCCAGGCCGCCGCGCTCGCCGAGGTGCCCCGGTGAGCAAGGTGCTGGTGCTCAACAGCGGATCATCGTCGATCAAGTACCGGCTGTACGACGGCGACCGCGTACTGGACCGGGGCACCGTGGAACGGATCGGCGAGCCCGGCGGCGGTCCCAGCGACCACACCGGCGCGATCCGGCAGATCCTGGACGGCCTGGACCTGACCGGCCTCACCGTGGTGGGGCACCGGGTGGTGCACGGCGGCCGGCGGTTCACCGCACCGACGCTCGTCGACGACGAGGTGCTGGCCGCCATCACCGACCTGGTGCCACTGGCCCCCCTGCACAACCCGGCGAACCTCGCCGGCATCGAGGTGGCCCGCCAAGCCCTGCCGGAGGTACCGCAGGTCGCCGTCTTCGACACCGCGTTCCACCACACGCTGCCCGACTCCGCCGCCACCTACGCCATCGACCGCGAGGTGGCGCAGCGGTACTCGATCCGACGGTACGGCTTCCACGGGACCTCCCACGCGTACGTGTCCCGACGCACGGCGGAGCTGCTGGACCGGCCGTACGAGGAGATCAACACGATCACGTTGCACCTGGGCAACGGCGCCAGCGCGTGCGCGGTGGCCGGCGGACGAAGCGTCGCCACCTCGATGGGCATGTCGCCGTTGGAGGGCCTGGTGATGGGCACCCGCAGTGGCGACCTCGATCCCACGATCATGTTCCATCTGCGCCGCGAGGGCGGCCTGGGCGTCGACGAGATCGACGACCTGCTCAACCACCGCAGCGGCCTGCTCGGGCTCAGCGGGGTCAACGACATGCGCGAACTGCTCGCCCGCCGGGCGGCCGGCGACGAGGCCGCGACGCTCGCCTTCGACGTCTACTGCCGCCGGATCACCGGCTACGTGGGGGCGTACTACGCGTTGCTCGGCCGGGTGGACGCGGTCACCTTCACCGCCGGGGTCGGCGAGCACGCGGCACCGGTACGCGCGGCGGCGCTGGCCGGACTGGACCGGCTCGGCATCACGATCGACCCGGACCGCAACGACGGCCGCGGCGACCGGTTCATCTCACCGGACGGCGCGGAGGTCGCCGTGTGCGTCATCGGCACCGACGAGGAGCGGGAGATCGCCCGCGCCGCCCGGGCCGTGGTCACGGCCGGCAGCTGACGCCCCGACCGGTCAGCCGAAGGCGAGCCAGGTGGCGAGGGCGAGCAGCACCGCGGCGACCACGGCCGCCCCGATGATCAGACCGGTACGCGACGCCGCCTCCGCCGGAGCGGCCTCCGGGTTGGCGAAGGCGCGGAACGCCTCGGTGTTGCCGCTCGGGTCGGTGTAGTTCTCAGCCATGCCGGGAACCTTAGCGAAACCGATCCAGCCCGCAGTGCCCCGGAGCACTCGCGATCTTGCACTTTTCGTCTCGACAGTCATCAGCGGAACCACATTCATCCGACCAGAAGTGCAAGATCCACCCGACCGGACCGGCGGTGCCGGAGATCGGGCCGGGCACAATCGGAGTCATGTCACGTCGTGCTGCCGCTGCTCTGGTCGCCACCACCCTCGTCGCCAGCGCTCTGGTCGGGTGTTCCGCCGACCGTGAGCCCACCGACCGGGCGGGAACACCCACACCAGAGGCCACCGCGGCTGCCGCGTCGTCAGCACCGGCGATCCCCGCCGGCAGCGCCCCGGACGGCACCTTCGCGCTCGGCGTACGACAGCTCAAGCTGAACCGCGACGGCGACCGGCCGCTGCCGGTGACGGTCTGGTATCCGGCGGCCGGCCGGGCCGGGGGGAAGCCGACAAGTGGCGCCGACGCCGCTGACGGTAGGTTTCCGGTGATCATGTTCAGTCACGGCCTCGGCGGTCGTCCCGACGACTACCAGGCGCTGCTGACCCGATGGGCGTCCGCCGGTTTCGTGGTGGCCGCGCCGACCTTCCCCAAGACCTCCCGTGGCGGGGGCGACCCGAACGTGCTCGACGTGCTCAACCAGCCGGCCGACGTGTCGTACGCGCTGACCCGGGTGCTCGCCCTCGACACCCGCGACGGTGACCCGCTACGCGGGCGGTTGGCCACCGACCGGGTGGCCGCCGCGGGTCACTCGGCGGGTGCGGTGACCACCATCGGGCTGTTCACCGCCGGCCGTGACGATCGGCTGGCCGCCGGAGTCGTCTTCGCCGGTACCGCCCTGGGAGTGGGCACCGCCTTCGCCGGTGCCGCCGCCCCCCAGATGTTCGTCCATGGCGAGGCCGACGAGGTGGTGCGGTACGCCGCCGGCAAGGCCGTGTACGACAAGGTGCCGTGGCCGAAGGCGATGCTGAGCCTGCCCGACGGCGACCACGGACGCGCCCTGCTGCGCGGTGAGGGCGCCACGCTGCGGGTCGTCGCCGAGACCACCACCGAGTTCCTGCGCTGGACGCTCTACGGCGACGCCGAAGCCCGCAAGCGCATCCCCACCGCCGCCTCCCGCGACGACGTCGCCACGCTCGACGACAACCTGTAGGCGGCGCGCGGAACTCACGCGGTGTGGTCGACGACCACCTTGCCGAAGACGTCACCGGAGTGCAGCCGGGCGAACGCGTCGCCGACCCGGCTGAACGGCACCACGCTGTCGATCACGGGGCGCACTCCCCGCTCGGCGCAGAACGCGAGCAGGGCGGCAAGTTCGTCGGGCGTACCCATCGAGGTGCCCAGGATCTCCAGCTGCATGGCGAAGACCCGGCGCAGGTTGACGGTGGGCTCGTGGCCGGCGGTCGCGCCGGAGACCACGATCCGGGCACCCAGGGCGGCCGACTTCAACGAGTGGTCGAAGGTGGCCGCACCGACCGTCTCGATCACCACGTCCACTCGTTCGGGCAGCCGCGCGCCCGGTTCCACGGCGGTCGCGCCCAACTCGGTGATGCGCTCGCGCTTGGCGGCGTCGCGGCTGGTCGCGTACACCCGCTTGCCCATCGCGGCGGCCAGCACGACGGCCGCGGTGGCCACGCCACCGCCGGCGCCCTGGACCAGGACCGCGTCGGCGTCGGCGACCCGACCCTTGGTGGTGAGCATCCGCCAGGCCGTCAGCCAGGCCGTCGGCAGGCACGCGGCGTCGGTCGCCGGCAGCCCCGCCGGCAACGGCAGCAGGTTCGACCGGGGTACGGCCACCCGCTCCGCGAGCGTGCCGGGGAAGTGCTCGGAGAGGATGGACATCCCGCGCGGGTCGCCCGGGGTCGGCACGACGGGGTACACGACCACCTCGTTGCCGTCCGGGTCCACCCCGGTCGCGTCGCAGCCGAGGATCATCGGCAACTGCTCGGCGCGGAGCCCGACGCCGCGCAGCGACCAGAGGTCGTGGTGGTTGAGCGAGCTGGCCGTGACGCGCAGCGTCACCCAGCCGTCGTCGGGCAGGCTCGGCTCGGGCTGTTCACCGACGGTGAGCGCGGCGAGCGGGTCGGCGTCGTCGAAACGGGAGGCGAAGGCGGCACGCATGATCCGCACCGTAACAAGCTGAGCGCCCGTTAAGAAGGGCCCTGCGTGTGCGCGGACAGGGCCCTTCTCACAACTCAGGCGCGGGCCACGCCGTCCCGGCGGGCCGCCTCGGCCACCGCGTCGGCGACCGCCGGTGCCACCCGTGGGTCCAGCGGCGAGGGCACGATGGCCTCGGGCGTAAGCGACTCGGCCACCACGGAGGCGATCGCGTCGGCCGCGGCGACCTTCATGGCGTCGGTGATCCGGCTGGCCCGGGCCTCCAGCGCACCCCGGAACACGCCCGGGAAGGCCAGCACGTTGTTGATCTGATTCGGGTAGTCACTGCGGCCGGTCGCGACCACCGCGACGTGTCGGGCAGCCACCTCCGGATCCACCTCCGGAGTGGGATTGGCCAGCGCGAACACGATGCCGCCCGGGGCCATGCCGGCGACCGCTCGTTCGGGGATCAGCCCGCCGGAAACCCCGATCAGCACGTCGGCGTCGCGCAGCGCCTCGGTGACGTCGCCGTGCCGGCCGTCGGCGTTCGTCAGTTCGGCGAGTTCGGCCTTCGTCCCGGTGAGGCCGGTGCGTCGCCGGGAGATGATGCCCCGGGAGTCGCAGACCACCACCCGCTCCGGGTCCACGCCACCGGCCACCAGCATCCTGGTCACCGCCACGCCGGCCGCTCCCGCGCCGCTGACGGCCACCCGCAGGTCGCCGAGCTTGCGGTTGAGCAGCGTCGCGGCGTTGCGCAACGCGGCCAGCACGACGATCGCGGTGCCGTGCTGGTCGTCGTGGAAGACGGGGATGTCCAGCGCCTCGTCGAGTCGCCGCTCCACCTCGAAGCACCGGGGAGCGCTGATGTCCTCCAGGTTGATGCCGCCGAACGACGGCGCGAGCGCGGTGACCACCGCGACGATCTCGTCGACGTCCTGGGTGGCCAGACAGACCGGTACCGCGTCGACCCCGCCGAACTGCTTGAACAGCACGGCCTTGCCCTCCATCACGGGCAGCGCGGCGCTCGGGCCGATGTTGCCGAGACCGAGCACGGCCGAGCCGTCGGTGACCACCGCGACGGCGCGCGAGGCCCAGGTGTAGTCGTGGGCGAGGGTCGGGTCGGCGGCGATCGCCTCGCAGACCCGGGCCACGCCCGGGGTGTACGCGAGGGACAGGTCGTCCCGGCTGGTCAGCGGCACGGTCGAGACGACGGCCATCTTGCCGCCCCGGTGCAGGTCGAAGACGGGATCAGCAGGGTCCACGGTGGACGAAGACATGGTGACTCCAGAAGAATCGAGCAACTGGGCCGGCCGGTCGGGCGCACGGTGAGGCGAGCGAGCGGCGGCGGTGCGGGGGGTCACCCGGGCACTTCCGAGCATAGTCACGCCCGAGGGTCCAGTATGTGAGCAGGTTCATAACGGTCTTGGCGGCACCCGGCCGGGCCGGGGCCAGTACCGCGCCACCACCCGGCCCCGCACGTCAGCCACGCCGTAGGCGCGGGAGTCGTCGGTGACCAGTCCGTTGTCTCCGGCCAGCCACCAGCCGCCGTCGACGGGGTGGACCGCCCGCTTGACCACCAGCAGGTCCGGTCGGCTGCGGAACACCGCGATCACCACGTCACCGGGCCGGGTCGCCCGGCCGCCCCGGCGCACCAGTACCGCGTCGCCATGGCGCAGCGTGGGCGCCATGGAGGGTCCGGTCACCAGCACGGCCGACAGCGGCCACCGCAGCCGGGGGGCGGGCACGGGTTTCACCTCCAGCGGCCTCGGGGACCACCGTCCAGGAGTAATGTCGTCTTGGATCATCGCAAACTTCCCATGGAGGATCCCGATGCGACTTCCACGCATCCTTGCGCCCCGCGTGAGCGCCAGCGCCCACTGTGACCTGCCCTGCGGTGTCTACGACCCCGCGCAGGCCCGCATCGAGGCCGAGTCGGTGAAAATGATCTGCGAGAAGTACCAGGCCAACACCGACCCGGAGTTCCGCACCAGGGCCATCCTGATCAAGGAGCAGCGGGCCGAACTGGTCAAGCACCACCTCTGGGTGCTGTGGACCGACTACTTCAAGCCCCCGCACTTCGAGAAGTACCCGCACCTGCACCAGCTCTTCAACGAGGCCACCAAGCTGGCCGGCGCGGCCGGCGCCAAGGGTGCCACCGACCCGAGCAAGGCGGACGAGCTGCTCCAGAAGATCGACGAGATCTCCAAGATCTTCTGGGAGACCAAGCAGGCGTGACGTCGCCCGCGTACGGCACCTGAGGTTGATTCATCGCGTCGGCGGTCGACGTGTCCCCCAAGGACGCGTCGACCTCCGACGCGGTGGTCCTCGGCCTCGCTCCCGAA